>NZ_JAHKRD010000022.1:0-112911 GCF_019345615.1 Shewanella sp. NKUCC01_JLK
GCCTTGGCCGGCGATCACGTAGGCGGTGCCCAGGGTGAACGGACCGGTTTGTCCGGCGACGCTGAAGCTCTGAATGCTGAGCGGGCCATCGACACTGGTGGTGCCGGTGAGTAAGGAGCCATTGGTGACGCCACTGTCTTCAGCCACGGTCAGGGTTTCATCGGCATCGGTGAAGCCATCGGTGACAGGGGTCACATTAATGGTTAATGTGGCCGTTGAACCAGTGTTAGTGGTGTAGGTAATGACAGGTACTTGGCCATTCCAGTTTGCATTAGGCGTGAAGGTGTAAGAGCCATCGGTATTGATGACTAAGCTGCCGCCTTCTAGGGAAACAGTGGTGCCCGCGGTAACGGTATCGCCGTTCACGGTGAAGCTGACAACGGACAGGGTGCTGTCGATATCGGAATCATTATCAAGCACATTGCCTGTAGCTACAGTATCTTCTGCAACTGTGGCGCTGTCATTTGCAAGGATGGAAGGATCATCGACAGGGTTAACATTAATGGTTAGCGTTGCTGTTGAGCCAGTGTTAGTGGTGTAAGTGATGACTGGTACTTGGCCATTCCAGTTTTCATTGGGTGTGAAGGTGTAAGAGCCATCGGCATTGATGACTAAGCTGCCGCCTTCTAAGGCAACGGTGGTGCCAGCCGCAACCGTTTGACCACTTACCGTAAAGCTGGTTACAGAGAGCGTGTTATCCACATCGCTGTCATTGGTGAGCACGTTACCGGTGGCAACGGTATCTTCATCAACGGTATTAGTATCGTTGGCTAACGCAGAGGCATCATCAACAGGGGTAACATTAATGGTTAATGTGGCCGTTGAACCAGTGTTAGTGGTGTAGGTAATGACAGGTACTTGGCCATTCCAGTTTGCATTCGGCGTGAAGGTGTAAGAACCATCGGCATTGATGACTAAGCTGCCACCTTCTAGGGAAACAGTGGTGCCTGCGGTAACGGTATCGCCATTCACAGTGAAGCTGACAACGGAAAGGGTGCTGTCGATATCGGAATCATTATCAAGCACATTGCCAGTTGCTGCAGTGTCTTCTGCAACTGTGGCGCTGTCATTTGCAAGGATGGAAGGATCATCGACAGGGCTGATATTAATGGTTAGCGTTGCAGTTGAGCCCGTGTTGGTTGTGTAGGTAATGACAGGTACTTGGCCATTCCAGTTTTCATTCGGCGTGAAGGTGTAAGAACCATCGATATTTAAAATTAAAACACCACCTTCGAGAGTCACTTCTGTGCCTGCTGCGTAGGTGGTACCGCTGATTTCGAAGCTCACAACACTTAGAGTGGAATCCACATCAGTGTCGTTATCGAGCACATTGCCAGTCGCTACAGTATCTTCATTGGAAGTGTTGCTGTCATTAGCCAGTGCTGAAGGTGAGTCTGCTGCAATGGTGAATTGTGGAATATTAACCGTCGTTCCAGTCAGTGCTTGGCCGCTTGTTGAGTAGCCTGAAGCTGCAATGGTTTCTGTGCCGCTACGGGCTAGAGTGACATAGCCCGAGTTACCATCACTGCCTGGTGTGTTACCTGCTGCGGTTTCTGGTAGGTTCTGAGTTGGGTCTTCACCGGATGCAATAAGATCTTGTAATGCTTGAATTTCATCTAGGGCTGCTTCGTTAGCCGTGCCAGAGGCTGCTGCAGTAGTTTCGCTGGGCGCGACTTCATTTGATAGCTTAGTGCCATCATCGAAGGTAATTTCATAGGTTGCGTTTTCGCCAATATGGAGCACAGCACCTTTAGGGAGTTGTTCGCCATCCTTAGCGGGTTGATTTGAACCATCAACTTCGACATTGATTTGCCCTTTTACTAACTTAAGCAAACCTTTCTTTGATGTAATTACCGATCCCATAGTAAGCTCCCAACAGCCAAAGTGTGTTAATCCATAGACGCACAAGTCCAACAAATATGTCGCACTGTGATACAAGTGGTGGAATTTTAGCTAACGAAACGACTTAAGTCAATTTTTTGACGCGCTTGTGTTGCCTACTCTTATGCGGTTTTACGGATCTTAATACGCAAAAGTGACAATTTTTAGACCTGTAACTAGATGTAGTAGCTATATCTATAAAAAGGGCCGTATTTAGTACTTTTTAACACTAAGGTTAAGCATCGTTATAAGAAATTAATTTGGATTGGGAGAGTGGTTTTTACGGAAAAGAAGCGACACGATCTAGTTTTTAACATTTTTGGCAAGTTAAGTGGGTTTTAATATGCCAGCATTGGCAAGTGCCGTGATCTTTCGTTACTCAAATCACGGCGACTAGGTTGCAGGCATTGTAGAACTACAGATTAACCGCCTGACGATAACTTTGATTTGCGTTACCTTGTTCACCTAACTGTTCTTGAATCCGTGCAAGCGCCAACCAAGAGGCTTTTGTGGGTTCGAGTCGGCAAACATTTTGCCAGCAGGTTCTGGCTTCTTTCATATCCCGTGTTTGCTGATAAAGTTTAGCTAAGCACATCTGGTAGTCGGCATTATTCTCATGGGTGATTTCATGCTTGAGTAACTGCTTACGGATTTCTGTATCTTGGGCTGTCGTTATTTCTGGAATGACTTCTAAAAGTGCAGATTCAGGAGCAGTGCGTAATTTTTTCGAGAGTAGCTTCAGCGCTTGCTCTTTGCGATTAAAGCGGCATAAACCCATAGCATAAATCGCCAAAAACTCAGACTGATTGCGCTCACTGCGAGATAACCACTGCCAGCATTGTTCTAAGGCTTCTTCGCCTTTAATGGTTGCGGCTTTGAGTAAAGCGCAGTGAGTGATTACATTGAGTTCATTTAGCTGGGTGTCATCTAGGATCTGGCGTTTCTTCAAAATAGGTAATAATAGCTTGAGCGCATCCCAATCCTCTTGCGCTCGATATAACTCGAGGGCGAGTTTGAGTACCGGTGCTTTGCTCTTACTTGTGGGGGCTAATTTATCGAGCTCGGTGCGGGCTAAAGCTAACTCACCTTGTTTTAACAGATATCGAGTACGCGTGGTTGCGACGGCGTTCGCGGCCAGCGGTTGTGTTGCTGCACGGTCAAGATATTGATCACGCTCTGCTATTTTCTGTTGGTACTGGGCAGCACGAGCCGCTGCAAGTAAATTAAGTGCAGGGAGTTCGCCATTGTCGGCGCCTTTTATCATAGCGCGTTCTGCTGCTGGCCAATCTTCTTCTGCCAGAGCCAGTGCACCCATTAAGGTATGCTTTTTCGCGGAGCGACGGCGCCAGTGGCGAGGAATAAAACGGCTACGCAGCATGAGATTAATGGCGCTAATCACCAACCATTCTAGTACTTGGAACATGGCATAAAATACAATTAAGGCAATGATCCCAAAGACTAAACTGGTCTCAACCTGGTAGTCACCTGCCGCAATGTATACATAACCTGTGTTGCCCACCAACCAAGGGCTAATGCAGAGCCCTATCAATATTATCCCTAAGAAAATTAATATCTTGATCATAATGGCACATCCTCTGATGAGGTCAGCTCACCATAGCTTGTCAGCTGTAATAGCAGAGGTTTTGCGGCAAAGGATTTCAGAGTAATAGGATCAAGTTCTAATGTCGCCAATTTATCGATTTTGGCGATGGCTTCAGCAGTGCTGTGATCTTGAGTATCGAAATAGGTTTGAATCCACTTACGCACCATCATTAATGATTGGTGATAAGCGCCCCTGTCGTAGCGGTATAACGCAAGTTGAGATTGCAGCAGTTTATGACGAATGTTTTCAACCAGATACCACTGTTGCTCAGGAGCGAGTAAAGCGGGTGCATCGGCTGTTCTATGGCGTATGGTGATAAAGTCTTGGGTTAACGCTTTCCACGTCTTCCCTAAGTTGCTCTGCCAGTCATTTAAATCGCCAGTAATGTTTGTATCTTCAGGGGCATCGGTTTCTGCATCGGTGCGATTAAGTGGCAGCTTATCGAGTTGCTCAATTAAGGCATCGAGGGCTAATACACTACCATCAATATCTGTGGTTTTAATACTTGCAGTCGCGGCGATATCTTTTGCCAGAGCTTTACGAATAGGTAGCAAAGCGGGATTGTTCATGGCGGCGATGGTTTCATCCGCCGACTTTAATAGATCGGTGGCGGTGCGGGGATCTTTTTCTAACCAAAGTTTACGGCCCGCCATGTTTACTAGATATTCGGCTTCTGACGCCATCCAATGCGTTGGGCTGCGTTGGGCGAGTTTATTGATCCTGTCCTGTAGTTGATTTTGGTCTTCTGCCAATTTTGTTAATTCTTGATAGGTCTTAGCATCATTCAGTTGTTGCTGTTCAAGCTGGCCAATACGTTGATTGGGTTGTAGCAGGGCTTGCTGTAATTGGTCCTGCAGGGCGATATTTTTCGCATCCTGCGCCAGCAGTTGCTGTTGCATCTGTTGGTACAGCATAAAACCACCGCCAAGGGTGCAAGCGGTTAAACCCAGCGCTAATAACACCCCAAAGCGAATCGCCCACGAGCTTCTATTGGATGCTGGCGTTTGACTCGGCGTGCTTGAAGGTGTGGCTTTGGCTGTTTGGGATTCAGAAGATGGCGCTGAAGTTATGGGCGTGTCATCAGTCGTTATTGATGGTTCAATAATAGAGGTAGCCTGTGATTCAGGGCTCTTTGCGTCGTGCTTGTTGTTATCCATTTAACAGTCCTTGAAAACATGCTACTGCCGAAATTCGAGTTAAATCGGGCTAAATAGCGCTTAGAGTTTAAGGGCGTTTAGCACGGCTTTGCTGTTGGCGGCATTGGCATTGGTGACTTGGGTTATACCAAAGGCGTGAGCTTGAGCTTCTACTCGGTTACTTGGGACTATGATATGACATGAGCGCAGCCATGCAAATAACTCTTTTGGCACTAGATTAATCAGGTTATCCAGTACTTCACCGCTGGTGACAACAATAGTGTCGATGCCAAACTCTTGCCATTGTTGTGCTAACTGTTGACCATCGAGTGGTGGACAAGCCCGTTGATATACTTCCCAATAGCGCACTGTTGCACCGCGCTCAGCCAGTTGTTCAGCTAAGGCTTCACGGCCGCCAACGCCACGTATGATCGTAATCTGCTTACCTTTAATATCTTGCAAAGGCGCGAGCGTGAGTAGACCTTCAGTCTGCTGACAATCATCTGGGGCTTCGAGGGCTTCAATGCCGAGCTGATTTAATGCTTCCCAAGTCGCATGACCAACGGCGAAATATTGAGCTTGAGGCCAGCCTTTTATTCGAGAATGAGCGGTTGTTAAGGCATAGTCGGCAAAGCTGACTGCATTGGCGCTGATACAGATAATCATATCGGCGTGTGCCAGTGGGTGCGAGTTATTCGTTGTGATGGGCGGTGTTGCTTCGACACACAGCAGAGGTGTGACCCAGTGAGCAATGCCTCGTTCATTCAAGGCATCGATCATGGACTGATTGCGCCCTTCAGGGCGCGTCAGTAAGACTTTCATCGACTTATGCTTTAGCGTAAACAGCGTCGAGTATGCTTTTTGCGCCTTTGCTCAATAGCTCTTCGGCAAGGGCAACCCCTAATTGCGTGGCGTCGGTTTTTGGACCTGTGATCACGCCTTCGATGATTTCACTACCATCAGGGTTACCGACTAGGCCGCGTAATGTCATCTCATCACCATTGATTTCGGCAAATGCGCCAATCGGCACTTGGCATCCACCTTCTAGGCGCGTGTTCATCGCGCGCTCGGCAATCACACGGTAGCGCGTTTCTAAATGTTCTAATGGTGCCAGTAGTGCCTTAACGCGTGCGTCGTTGGTGCGACATTCGATACCCACAGCGCCTTGGCCGTTGGCGGGCAAGGACTCTTCGGCAGAAATAAAGCTGGCAATACGCTCAGACAATTTCAGGCGAATTAAGCCTGCAGCGGCAAGAATAATGGCATCGTATTCGCCGTTATCAAGTTTAGCTAAACGAGTGCCTACGTTACCGCGTAAATCTTTGATGATAAGGTCAGGGCGTGATGCGCGCAGTTGGCATTGACGACGTAGGCTCGAAGTACCCACAGTTGCGCCTAATGGTAATTCGCTGATCGTTTTATATAAATTTGATACAAAGGCATCGCGGGGATCTTCGCGCTCGCAAATGACTTCAAGGCCTAAGCCTTCGGGGAAGTCGACGGGTACGTCTTTCATCGAGTGCACCGCGATATCGGCAAGATCGTCTAACATGGCGACTTCAAGCTCTTTGACGAACAAACCTTTACCGCCCACTTTGGCTAGCGGCGTATCTAAGATAACATCGCCCTTAGTGCTCATTGGCAGCAATTCCACCACAATACCGGGGTGAATGCGTTCTAATTCGGCTTTAACAAATTCAGCTTGCCACATGGCCAGCGGACTCTTGCGGGTTGCGATACGTATGCGGTTCTCAGACATGCCTAGTTTCCATCAAAGATCTTAGTTGCGCCAATGCTAACATTGGCAAATCGTTTATGTAAGGAAGCCGTATCGATTCTTTGAAGTTGGCGATGTTCTAGATACCGCGAAAGTGTGACGGGCTTCACGTTTAGTTGCTCGAGTTTGTAAAAGTGTTAACATGAGCACATTTCCCATAAGTGCTTAAGTGTTGTGTTTTTGAATGGATCGGCAAATACAGTTTCCTGATATAGCAGAAAGACTTAATAAGGTACGTATTGCACGCGCCCTAGCTTTGCTATCGCCGTTACAAAAACACTTATTCCATTTGATCCCTTTTTTAATTCACCAGAACGGTGTTCAGTATCCTGGCTATCATGCCGCCAATACGCCCTGTGGAATCAACGAGTATCAGGTTGGTGAGACTGAGTCCCAGGCCTGCGATGTGTTCTCGCTGCCTTTTACTACTCAAGAAGCGGATATCAATGCCTTTGAAGGCGTTTATGCGATGGGGAGTACTGGCAGTTTTGGCCAAAATGCCAAGAGCGATGTTGATGTTTGGTTAGTACATAGGGCTGATCTGTGTGCTGAGGATTTGGCGCTAATCAAGATTAAAGCGACTCGATTGACTGCTTGGTTTGCCGAGTATCAGTTTGAGGTGAATTTTTACTTAGTTCATCCGCAGCAGTTTTGTGGCGGTAAAGCCGTTCGTGGATGTCAATCCGCAATGGCCCATGAGCATAGCGGTAGTATGCAACATTGGTTATTACTTGAAGAGTTTTATCGCAGCCAAATTCGTTTGGCGGGTAAAACGATTGCATGGTGGCCAGACGCTAAACTCAATCCTGCGCTCTTGTCCTTAGGCGATGTACATGAATTACCTGCGAGTGAGTACTTTGGTGCTTCGTTATGGCAGCTCTACAAGGGCTTAGAAAAGCCCCATAAGGCACTGATTAAAGTATTGCTACTCGAGGCTTATGCCAGTGATTATCCCCATTCAACTCTGCTTTGTGATCACTTATGGCAGAAAACGCTCGCCGGTGATTTTTCGACGTCGAATGATGCCTATTACTCTATCTATGAGATTATCGAAACCTATTTACTTAAGCAGAATGATACTCGCCGACTAGAGATAGTGCGGCGCTGCTTCTATTTAAAATGTGGCGTGCACTTGAGTCGAACCCAAGAGGGCAAAGATTGGCGTTATCCTAAATTGCAAAAGCTCGTGCAGGATTGGCAATGGCCAGATAGTCTGATTAGCACTTTAGACAATTGTGAACATTGGCATAGTGGCCAGCTCAATTGGTTTAACGAGCAACTGAATGAACTGTTATTAGCGAGCTACCAAACCTTACTACGCTTCGCATCGACACATGAGTTAAATGAAGGCTTGCGGATCGAAGATTTGGGAATGCTGACTCGCAAGTTGCATACCTATTTTAGTCAAGATGAAGACCAAATCGCTAAGCTGAATCTACTGTGGAGTGCTTCAGTCGCTGAGTCCGAAGTGACTATGGTCTCAAGCTCCCGCGAGCGCCAATATTATCTGTATCGACAAGGGCCTCAGCCACAAAATTTGTTAGGCGAGTCGGCAATATGTAAGGGAAAAACCCCTTCAGCTTTAATGATTTGGGCATGTTTAAATGGGATCTCGACGCCGAGTACTCAATGGCATGAATATGGTCAGAGTAAGGCAAAGTCGAAACGGCTTACCGAAGCTTCTAAGCGGTTACTGAATTTTATCGACCACGATTGGCGTGTATCTAAACGTGACTTATGCCAGCCATGGCATTTTCGTAAGCTGATTTTCGTGCTCAATCTGGATTGCGATCCCACCATTGAATGGCAAGGACAGGAAATGATGGTCGATGTGATGAATGCGAACGTGTTCTCACTCGGGCGTAAAAAAGCCAATATGCTTGGTGCGTTAGATGCGATTTGCTTGAATAGTTGGGGTGAATGGCAGTGTCATCGCTTCGAAGGCGATACGGCGGTATTGCAAGCCTTAGCCTTTGTGACGCCGGGGCTAAGACGAGCCAGTTTACCTGTGGATATGGATGTGATCAGCTGTTCACAGAAGTTACGCCCACAGCTTAAATTAGCAGTGAAAAATCTACTAAAACAAACCATGCGTTTGTGCCAACAAGTGCAGCAATCCAGCACCTTAGTGCAGCCACTGCAGATAAGTCGTACTCGCTATGGGATCTTTTTTAATCCCTTAGGCATGGCCTATCAGGACTTGAGCGATGCCAAGTCATTTTATCAACAGTTATCCCGCAGTCATCTTGTACTATTGCCGCGGCCTGAATTAGGTGACGATCCCTTTTCGAGTATGCCGAAAGTGGTGCAAAACTATGCGGCTAAAGGCGCGATTCAGTATTTTCTACGCCAACGGGTCGATAACTTGGATGTATTTATCCTCGATGAGGAAAATCAACTAAGCCATTACGTGCAGGCGGGATCAAACATGGCCGAGTTGGTAAATAAAGTGAGCCATCACTATGTGTTCGATGAGCATTATGCTTCACGGGCGCGGTTTAATATTCCGCAATTTTTCCATTTAGTGCGGGTAGCCGGAGAGTTAACGGTGGCACCTTTCGGTATCGATGTTAGCGATCAAGACACTGAGTTTTAGCTGGTTTTTAACATAAATAATGGGAGCCAAGGCCCCCATTATTGTTTTGTACTATTACGGTTTTGCACTAGGACAGGCTTAGATTAGAAGCTAAGCTTAATGCCGCCTTGGCGCTCGATAGACTCTTGCACGAATGGCATAAATTCGCCGCCATTTCGTCCGTCCATCCATTTACCTTCAACAAAACCAAAGTGATATCCACCAAAGCGTGTGGCGACCCAAATCTCATGCAAAGGTTCTTGCTTGTTGATCACTATCTTAGAGCCATCAACAAATTCTAATTGCAATACGTTGCCACTGGCATCGATATCAAGATCGGCATCTTGCTCATCAATCGCAGTTTCAATCGCATTTTCTATGGCTTGGAACATGTCATCGGCGAGCTGGTGAAATTCTGTATCTGTCATGGCCATGCATTTCTGTCCTTTGCTTTCGTCAAGATGGGTGCGATTATAAGGCCATTAGTCACCAGATGCACAGATGTTGAGAAAAATGAGACTGTTTTTATTGTTATTGCTTGGTAGCCTATTCATTACTGCATGCGGCCAGAAGGGCCCCCTCTATCGATCTCCGGCCACAGAGGTGAATCAGCCTAAAAAGGTTGAAGCGTCTAAACCTGAGCCTGAAGTAGAAGAGATTAAAACCGAAATTCGAGCCATCGAAGTACAAAAAACACAACAATAATAGCAGCTATAACTATCATCACTATCGCAGCGATAAAGCGCAGTAAGGAATCAGACATTGGATCACTTTCTCTACCAACAAAATGCCCTGCACGCCGAAGGCTGCCAGGTCGCCGACTTAGCTCAAACCTATGGCACGCCGCTGTATATCTATTCCCGCGCCACGCTAGAGCGCCATTGGCATGCCTTTAATAATGCCGTGGCAGATCATTCACATTTGATTTGTTACGCGGTTAAAGCTAATTCGAACTTGGCCGTACTGAATGTGCTGGCACGTTTAGGCAGTGGTTTTGATATCGTTTCGGGTGGTGAGTTAGCAAGAGTGATTGAAGCGGGCGGCGATCCCGCCAAAGTGGTGTTCTCAGGCGTGGGTAAAACTGCGGCCGAAATGGAACAGGCACTTAATCTGGGCATTTACTGCTTTAACGTCGAGTCGAGCGCCGAGCTTGAGCAGTTAAATTTGGTCGCAGGTCGTTTAGGTAAAGTGGCGCCAGTTTCCTTGCGAGTCAATCCCGATGTGGATGCGGGTACTCATCCCTATATTTCGACTGGCCTTAAAGAAAATAAATTCGGTATCGCTATGGATGAGGCCGAAACCGTCTTCGCCCGTGCCCATGCTTTGCCACATTTAAAAGTGAAAGGTGTCGATTGCCATATCGGCTCGCAATTAACCGAAATTCAACCTTTCCTCGATGCAATGGATCGTATGCTAGCGTTGATCGATCGTCTGGCTGAACAAGGTATCGTCATTGAGCATTTTGATGTGGGTGGCGGTTTAGGTGTGACCTATGATGCTGAAACTCCGCCGCATCCTGATGTGTATGCCGCAGCCATATTGGCGAGTATGGGCGACCGTCAACTGAAGCTAATCTTCGAGCCGGGCCGTGCGATTGCCGCCAATGCAGGGATTTTTGTTACTCAGGTGCTGTATTTGAAAGAAAACAGCGACAAGCGTTTTGCGATTGTCGATGGCGCGATGAATGACTTAATTCGCCCAGCACTTTACAGCGCATGGCAAAATATTATCCCAGTCGTGCCAAGGGACTCTGAGGCCTATGAGTTTGATATTGTTGGTCCAGTGTGCGAAACCGGTGACTTTTTAGGTAAAGATCGCAAGCTGGCTTTAGTGGCTGGGGATTTACTTGCTGTGCGTTCGAGTGGTGCCTATGGTTTTGCGATGGCCTCTAACTACAACACGCGTCCTCGTGCGGCCGAAGTTATGGTCGATGGTGAGCACGCTTTCTTAGTGCGTGAGCGAGAAAAATTGTCTCAGCTCTGGCAAGGTGAGCAACTCCTGCCGTAAACTAGAAAAATTATATTGATTCAGGCGCTTGGTTTCATACTTAATGAACGGCGCCTCGGCTTAAAGGATAAGTATCTTGATCCAATTCACTAAGATGCACGGACTGGGTAACGATTTTATGGTGGTCGATGGGGTCACGCAGAACGTGTTCTTTTCGCCTGAGCAGATCCGCCGTTTAGCCGACCGTAACTTTGGCATAGGTTTCGATCAATTACTGTTGGTTGAGCCGCCCTATGATCCCGATTTAGATTTTCATTATCGCATCTTCAATGCCGATGGTACTGAAGTCGAACAATGCGGTAATGGCGCCCGCTGTTTTGCCCGTTTTGTGCGCAATAAAGGATTGACCAATAAGAGTAAAATCCGTGTTAGCACTTCATCAGGTAAGATGACTCTGCGTTTAGAGCGAGATGGCACAGTTACCGTGAATATGGGCGTGCCTATTCTTGAACCAAGTCTGATCCCCTTTAAAGCCAAGAAAGCCGAAAAAACCTATTTACTGCAAACACCACTGCAAACCTTTTTATGTGGCGCGGCTTCTATGGGCAATCCCCATTGTGTGCTCGACGTTGAAGATGTGGCGAGCGCCGCTGTTGCTGAAATTGGTGCCATGCTCACTAAGCATGAGCGCTTTCCCCGTGGTGTGAATGTGGGATTTATGCAAGTGGTGGATTCGGGGCACATTAAGCTGCGGGTGTATGAACGTGGTGCTGCCGAAACTTTGGCCTGTGGCACTGGCGCGTGTGCGGCAGTGGTTGTAGGTCAAGTGCAAGGGAAGCTCGGCCAGCAAGTGCGGGTGGATTTACCCGGCGGTACTTTAACCATCAACTGGGAAGGCGAGGGGAAACCTTTGTGGATGACGGGCCCAGCGCAACACGTTTATGATGGACAAATTCAGTTATGACAGAGCCCTTGATGCCGCAGACGAATGTGCCCTTTGATGAGTTGATTATTCGCGAGTATCTGCTGGATAATCCTGATTTTTTCAATCGCTATCCAGAGCTATTGCTGGCAATGCGTCTGCCCCATCTGGAGCGCGGCGCCATCTCTTTGGTGGAACGTCGTCAAGAAATGCTGCGCCAGCGAGTCAGCCAGTTGGAAGAAGAGATCACCAGTCTGTTAACGATGGCGGCGCGCAACGAGAAAATTTACCAATTCAATACTGAATTATCCTTCCAACTACTGAATTGTGCCGATCTAGTGTCACTCAAAGAAATCTTAGCCGACAGTTTAAAATTACAGTTTAATTTCAGTCATGTGCGTTTGATCAGCGTTCTCGATGCCGATATGAAGGCAATATGGGATCAAAGGCTGCATAAAGGTCACTATTTTGGTCGGCTAACACAGCAAGAAGCCAAACGGTTATTTGGTAGCGAAGTGGGTTCGGTGGCACTGACTAAATTGTCGGAAGACAACCCAGTGATTTTTGCCATTGCTAGCCAAGATGTCACCCATTTTCATCCTGATATGGATAACATGCTGCTGGAACAGTTGCGGCGTTTACTGGCGCATATGCTTGCCAAGCTGTAACGGCCGTTGAGCGATTTTGCTCACCCAAGGCTTGGCAAAACCCACGAGGAAACCGATATGAGTACGCAAACAGGCGAAGTGTCGGCATTAAATACTCAATGGTTACAAACCTTTGAACGTTATCTGAGTACCGAGCGGCAGTTGTCAGCCCATACAGTACGGAATTACCTTTACGAGCTTAATCGCGGTAGCGATCTCTTGCCCGAAGGCGTGCATTTACTCAATGTGAGCCGCGAGCATTGGCAGCAAGTATTAGCCAAATTGCACCGCAAAGGTTTAAGCCCGCGATCGCTTTCTCTGTGTTTATCAGCGGTAAAACAATGGGGTGAATTTTTGCTGCGCGAAGGCGTGATTGAGCTTAATCCCGCCAAAGGCTTAAGTGCCCCCAAACAGACCAAACCTCTGCCGAAGAATATCGATGTCGATGCTATCAGTCACTTGCTGGACATTGAAGGTACAGATCCGCTGAGTCTGCGGGATAAAGCCATGATGGAGTTGTTTTATTCCAGTGGCTTACGTTTAGCAGAACTCGCCGCGCTCAATTTATCCAGTGTGCAATACGATTTGAAAGAAGTGCGAGTCTTAGGTAAAGGCAATAAGGAGCGTATCGTCCCTGTCGGTCGTTTAGCGATTGCTGCGCTGCAGAATTGGCTCAATTGCCGAAAGCAGATCCCCTGTGAAGATAACGCCTTATTTGTGACCGAAAAGGGCAAGCGACTCTCCCATCGTAGTATTCAGGCGCGCATGGCGAAATGGGGTCAAGAGCAGGCATTATCGGTGCGAGTACATCCCCATAAGTTGCGTCATTCCTTTGCCACTCACATGTTAGAAGCGAGCGCCGACTTGCGGGCGGTGCAAGAATTATTGGGTCATGCGAACCTAGCGACCACACAAATTTATACCAGTTTGGATTTCCAACACTTAGCTAAGGTGTATGATAACGCCCATCCTAGAGCGAAAAAAACACAGGATAAATAATGCGTTGCTATCTTAGACCTCAACATATTCAAGCGATCAGTTTCGATCTCGACGATACCCTGTACGACAATCTGCCGCATATTTTAAATGCCGAAGCTGAGCTGGCGACGTTTCTGTTGCAGACTTATCCATTATCGCTGGCGTGGCAACCCCATGATTGGCGCAGGCTAAAACTGCAACTTTTGCAGCAAAATCGTGAGCTCGCCCACGATACTAGCGCCGCCCGTTTAGCTACGCTTCGCCAAGGCCTAATACAATTAGGATATTCGGCGACTGAAGCCGAACGCGGCGCCGAGCAAGGATTAGCATGCTTTTATTTTTATCGCAGTCATTTCCAAGTGTCTGACGAAGTGCTCTTATTACTCAAGCGCTTATCGCAGCATTTTAGATTAGTCGGGATCACCAATGGCAATGTGGACGCCGAGCGGATTGGTTTAGGGGAAACTTTCGAGTTTGTGTTGCATCCAGGTAATGGCGTGCATATGAAACCCGCTAAAGACATGTTCGCATTAGCTTGCTCGCGGTTAAAGATTGCACCGCAACACTTACTGCATGTTGGTGATAGCATGAATGCAGACGTTCGTGGTGCTCGGTTGGCGGGGTGCCAGTCTGTGTGGCTAAATCCCAGTTTTGGTCGAGTCGATTCCTTACCGATCGCCGCCTTGTTGCCCCATTTAGAAATAGCCTCCCTCGACGCTTTGATAAAAGTATTGGCTATCGACGTAAACTAACTTAGTGTGCATTTTTAATCTGTATCTTTGGGTGATTGAGATCAAGGTTTGCCAGCCAAATTTGCACTAAAGTTAAGTTTTATATCACTAAAGTCACTGACTAAGGCTATTTTATGGCGCGTATCGGGTTGTTATTACTGCTCTCTTTATGTTGGATCGCGCCGGTATCGGCCCATGAGATCCATTCAGGTGGCGGTTTCATGTCGGGTTTTAATCATCCCGTATTGGGCTTCGATCACTTGCTGGCTATGTTGAGTGTGGGCATGTTGAGCACCCAGCTCGGTGGCCGCGCGATTTGGACTGTCCCCTTAGCATTTGTCACCTTTATGTTAGTGGGCGGGATTTTAGGCTTATACGCCATTGCCGTTCCCTTCGTTGAAATTGGTATCGCCCTTTCTGTATTGTTGCTCGGCCTTGCCATCGCTTTTGATCGCCAAATCCCATTGCTATTCGCCATGGCCTTTGTGGGCGTATTCGCGATTTTCCACGGGCATGCCCACGGCGCAGAAATGCCGGAATTGGCTAGCCCAGTCCTGTATGCCCTAGGATTTTTATTTGGTACAGCAGTCATCCATTTAGGCGGAGTAATGATAGGCCTTGGAATGCAGCGGATGACAGGGCAACGCAATTTAATGCGCGTTACTGGCGTAGCGATTGCGGCCATGGGCGGCTATCTATTAGCAGGTTTTTAACGTAATAACAGGATGTTAGATTTACTGGATTAACGTGCCTTGAGTTGCTTCATGCAAAGATGGGCGCGGCGTAGCAGTAGATTGACTTGCCGACGGCTCGCGTGCATGTCGGCATCTCCCACCCTAAAATAACTCCCAGTGTAAGGATCGCTGCCTACGTAGATAGGTTTTAGCTGCTCAGGCGCCAGCGGTACGCGGATACGAATCAGCTTTTTATTCATAATTTCAATAATCTGCACATCTGAAATCGCTAAAAGATTGTGACTAGTGCGACTCGGGTCATCGAGTATTTCCCAAAATTCTTGTAGAACAGGAAGCGGGTTGGGAATGCCTTCAATACTGAAATGGCCACGTTCTTCGCGTACCCCTAGGATGATTTCGCCACCCAAAGTATTGGCAAAAGAGCTATAAGTCGCCCAAATGTCTTCGGGTAATTGACCTTGGCCATCGCGGCCACCTGCGAGTTTAAATTCTACTTGGGCCGATTCGTGCAAATTGGCAATATCATCGAGTGCAAATGATTGAAATGTCATGGCAGCTTATCCGTCAGCGACACATGACTTGTTGTAGCACGTCAACAATTGAAAGGCCAGACTTAGGTCTGGCCTCAAGGTTAAGCGGAAAATCTGTAATTTGGAGCCGCTACGGGATAAACATTTAATCAATTATTGAGTCAGACCCAATGCCTTAGGAAAAAGAATATTGTTTTCTAAGTGAATATGCTGATGTAAGTCCGCCTCAAATTCCGCCAGAGTGGCATAACAAACACGCCATGTAGTGCACGCATATTCAGGTGGTGTGAAGTCGTTAGTGAGCTCGTGTAATTTTTGCAAAATCAAACCGACTTCTTCATGCTCATGTTGCATCGCATCGATAGGGTTGCCAATATGGCCAAAGCAAGCCTCAACCAGCTCTCCATGACTCATGGCGCGGATCGCCGGAAACAGTATTTTTTCTTCCTTCATTAAATGTGGCATTAAGTCTTCAACTAAGGCTCGTACCCAACCCGCAAAGGGAACGATTTCGGCATAGTGCTCACCGTGAGCGCGAATCATCTTTTCGGAATATTCGACTAATAAAGGGGCTTTTTCGCGCACGTATTGATGGTGCGTTGATTCTATATATTCGATAAGTTGATCTAAGGGTAATTGATTTAATTCATCTTCTTTGCTACCGGTAAGTGTTGCGGCATTCAGCGCAGCAACCACTTTTGCGGGATCTACATCTGCACGCTCACAGGCGACCGCCAGTGATTTACCCCCGCCACAACAAAAATCGATACCAAATTGACTAAACACATGTGCGCGGCGAAAGTCTTCTGCCACTAGTTCACCTATTTTTCGTTCTAGCCAATGATTGTGTTGAGAATTAAACCCATGGGGTGGGAGTTGTGCATCTTTTGAGACAGAAGTAGCAGACATGAGTAGCTCCAGAGCAGCAATAAAGTTACATTCATATTATTTGCAGCTTTATTTTGTGGCAACAAAACCTGACTAAAATAGTCAGGTTTTGCAGTGCCAGTCACATAAATGGAGTCAAATTGAAGGAAGGCTATCTGATTGTTCTGAGCTACAAGCAACAGGAAGCTAAGATGACTAGCCGTTATTTTGGTTTTGTAACCTTATCAAGTTGGCGCTGAATCAGTTCTGTAGAGATTTGATTCATCTTAAGGCAATACACCGCCCTAGAATCGCCGCAAATGGGACGATAGGGTGGGTTTTAGGGGATCGTGAATCAGTCTGGTGTAGAGCGATTCACTCGCTCATTTTTGGACTAAAGATTGTTAGGTTTTGCGCAAAATTATCTTATTTCGGATAAAAAAATAATCCCAAGCGCTGAGTTATGAGTAGTGATGAGCTAGTACAGATTAAGGATGCGACCTTTTTCCTTACTTTACTTTCTGTTATTTAAACTGATTATTAAGATTTCGTGCCAGTTCATTTATAATGGTGAGCAGTGTTGAAATAGTTTTGTCAGAAATGACGTTGCTATCCCTTACATCTTCTTCAATCATTGATTGAACATCGGATATTTTAGTTAATATATCAGGCTCAAATTGTTTTAACTGTAACTCAAGACTTAGTCTGGTTATTCTTAATCCTGTTTCACCGAACTTTTGGTTACCAATGATAGATGTATCTTTGTTGAAAGCGATGGTTAATGTGGTTAGCAACGCGTCTAAAAGTTCTGAGGATTGGTTATAAATGTGGCTTCCTCTTAACTGGGACTTCCATGTATCAAGAGCGAGATACGCCAACGCAACCCCCAGAACAGTCGCAATCGAAGCAAGTATCGACGTTATTACCTGTGCTCTATTGAACCAGATATCAATAGTCGAAGAAGAGCAAAATAAACCAATCAGGAGGCCGACAAATCCTGAAACTAAGATAAACGCTGCAAGTAACATCTTTTTTAAAAGCATCGGAATTTGCTCTGATTCAGTAACAATACTGGCACTTTCTATCATTACTAAAGTTTGGTCAATGCTCTGTAGCTGAAAGTTCTTGATCATGTGTTCAAAACAAACTTTGGGGCAAAAATTGGTTAGTCCGCAGCTCATGAAAAATGATAGTGTTCGGTGCGTGAACCAGACTATGCAAGTTTGATTCACTCATTATCAAAATCTAACACTTTTTAGATCCATCAGATTGGATTATGGTCTCCATATTTAGGATTGGATTTATCGCCCTTAACGATAAATACGTTGATTGATGCAGAGTGTCGATAGCAAAGCTGATGCAAATTGGGTGGTTTGCCTGTGAATCCCCGCATAGCCCTATGCAGCATTTTTTTGATCTACTCCGCAATAAAAGTTACTAGCGCCTTTGGGTCGATAATATGCAGCTGCTGATCGCGTTTTTCGACAAGGCCGAGTTCAATGAGGGAGTTGAGTGCGCGGCGGTAGACGCGACTGCTGGTGCCAAAGCGTTCGGCTTCTTGCTCGACTTTGTTAAAGGCTCCGAGGGCGATATTGTTTTGACTGCGTTGTAGCAGATCTAGGGCGATATTGACGGCGATGGGGTGCAATAGGCGGTTGGTGTAGATTGCCATTGAGTCTTGATAATCCCATGCCAGCGCTGAGGCAAAAAAGAGCGCTAGTTGCGGTTGAGTGATTATGCATTGCTGCAGTTTGGCGGCACAAATTACCTCGGCTTCCATCTGATCTTCGGCCATCACTGTCCACTGGCAGGGCAGTTTGGTAAAAAACTCAATTTCGCCAAAAATATGCTGATCACAATTTAGCTCACCTAACTGAAAGCGCCGACCATTGTGGGCGCTAGTATACATGGCGACTTTTCCTACGGACACGACATAAAGCTCACGCACATTTTGCCCCTGCTGCAACATGATATCACCGGGGGAAAATTGGCGGCTGGCCGTTTGGCACTGAAATAAGGCCTGCTTAAAGAGTTCGCGCTGCTCGCTTAATGTGTCACCAAAGCGGCTAGAGAGTTCAGGATGTAACTGCATGTTGATGATATTTGCGGATTATTAATGCGATTAAGGTACGCATTTCGCCGCAGGATTGATACTCATTCGATCATAAAATATGTAAATCCCTGCGTGCGGGCTGGCACTTTGGCGGCGGTATATGGGTGGCGCATTGTGTGTCGCCGTTGTTGTGACGCTGCAAACGTGTGTTATGACAGGTCGGTGTGGGTGTGAGCTTTAGTGAGAATGATGGCGCATTGACTGCGCCATTAAGAGGATGACTTGGTGGTTATCTGGATGCTGCGTTTAGCGGCAAGGCTTACTGCTAATTAACCTCAACAAGCTCTAATCACACAGTGCGTTGAGCGCAGCTAAAATGGCATGTTGCTCACCTTGGGCGCTTGCTTTGGACGCCGCAACATAGTCATTAACTCCTGCTTTAACATCCTGCTCAAATAGCACTACGTTGGTTAGTATCGCCGCCACTTCAAGTTGGCGCAGTCGGCCGACGGTGAATAACGCAGCGGTTTCCATATCGGCACCGAGCACGCCTTGGCGATGCCAATAGTGGCAGAGCTCCTGTTCTTGATTGGTATAAAAACTGTCGTGGGAGCGCACTACGCCGCTATGGGCAATAATATGATGCTGCGCGCAGTATGCTTGCAGTTTGCCGACCAAACGATGATTGGCACAGGCCGGAAAGCTGGGCTTTACATAGCTTGCAGAGCCGCCATCATCACGCACTGCGGCCTCGGCAATAATCACATCACCTATCGCTATCTGCGGTTGTAGCGCACCGGCGGAGCCGATGCGGATAAGTTGTTTAACACCGCATTGATACAGTTCCTCAAGGGCAATGATCGCCGAGGGCGCGCCAATGCCAGTGCTGCAGACGGTGATTATAGTGTCACCATAACGGCCACGCATCAGTCGAAACTCGCGGTTATCCGCCAAGGATTCGACATCCGTTAGATGCGCCGCGATGCGGTTGACTCGATTGGGTTCGCCGCAGACGACGGCTTTTTCACTGACTTGATGGGGCGCGACGAGAATATGGGGTTGAATACTCATTGTTGACCTTTATCAATTACTTAGCTTGGCGGTAGCCCCGAATTGTATCGGGCTACCGCGAAGGGAAAACTTAGATAAACAAACTGACAATTGCAGCATTCATCAAGTTTGCTAACGTCGCCGCTAGCAGTACTTTCATCCCGAGCTGACCAATCAGTCCCGCGCGTTGCGGTATCATTTGACTCAGGGCGCCACACACCATGGCCACTGAGCCGATATTGGCAAAGCCGCAAAGGGCAATGGTCATAATGGCATTACTACGTGCAGAGAGTTCCACATTGCCCATATTGGCGAAGGCAACAAACTCATTCATGGCGATTTTTTGCCCTAGGAAGGCGCCGGCAGTGCTTGCTTCAGCCCATGGAATACCAATCAACCAAGCTACTGGCGCAAACAAGGTGCCGAGGATCATATCTACGGTTAAGGTTGGCATGCCAAACAGTTCACCAATCGCGCCTAATCCGCCGTTCAACAATGCCATGAGGCCAATACAGGCAATAATGACTGCGCCGACGATGGCAGCGATTCCCATACCAGCAATAGCGCCTTTGGCTATGGCATCAATAAAGCTGCTGGGCTTTTCATCATCGGGTAATTCTGGCACTTCATTAACGGTTGGCTCGGTTTCTGGGATAAGCAACTTAGCGAACATCAAACCAGCTGGAGCTGACATAAAGCAAGCCATAATCAGATAGTTAAGCGCAACGCCCATCCCCGCAAGGCCCGCTAAAATGGAGCCAGCAATCGAAGACAATCCGCCAACCATTACCGCAAAAATTTGCGCGCGGGTGAGAACGCGGTGGTAGGGCTTGATCAGTAACGGTGCTTCGGTTTGGCCGAGAATAATATTGCCCGCCGCATTCATTGACTCCGCCCGTGACGTGCCGAGTACCTTTTGCAAGCTGCCGCCAATAATTAACACAAACCACTGCATAATGCCTAAGTAGTACAGCAAAGAGGTGAGTGCGGCAGTAAAGATGATTTGTGGTAATACCTGTAACGCCCAGACAAAACCTATGCCTTCAACGCTGAAATTGACTAAGCTGCCAAAGGCAAATTTGATCCCTTCAGTACCATAACCAAAGACTTTGCCTACAGTATTTGATACGGCCAGCAGTACATCGGCACCGATCTTGGTTGCCAGCACAAAAAAACCGAGCGCGATGATAATGCCAAATGCACCGATAACGGCGCGCCAGCTGATCAAACGGCGGTTCTCAGAAAACAGCAAACCTATGCCTAAGAGTACAAGAATGCCAAGGATGGACTGGATCATACTGAGTGGTCCTTATATGAATTAATGGCTGCAATCACACGCTCAGCGTGGGCCTTTGCAAGGGAAAGGGTGTTGGATTTGTTACCACCTTCGGCGGCAGTGGAGTTCATCTCAAAGCTAATAATGGTATCGATAATCTCGACAGCGGCTGCGCGAAATGGGTGTTCGTAAGCTTGTTGGTATACGTTAAAGGGGAAAAAGTTAAAGCCTGTTTCGCTGTAGGAGTCCTCAGTCGCCCCCGCAGTGATAGAAAACAGGACAGGTTTACCTTGGAGCTGGCTACCATTAGGGCCAAAGGCAAAACCATAGGTAAATACCTCATCAATCCAATATTTGAGCACGGCGGGGTAGGTGCTCCAATAGAGCGGGAATTGCACCACAATCACATCGGCATCGAGCAACTGTTGCTGCTCCGTGGCGGTATCCCCATCAAACTGAGCCACTGAATTGATACGCCAGCTCGGTTGCTCAGCCTCAAGGGCAAGTATGCAGGCATTGGCCACAGACTGGGTTAAGTTGGGGTGCCCGTTTAGCACGAGTATGTTCATTAGCTAGCTCCTGAGAGGAAACGGTGCCGCCATGCAGCCAAAACCAGAGGCTCAAGCACCGAGTTACGAAGTCATGGCGTGGATTATAGGGAGGGAAGGGTGAATACAAGAGGACATTTGTCTCCTAGCACCTGATGCAGCTCATACTATTGTGAAAATTTGATTAACATATCGATGTAAAAATGAATGAAGTGATAAGCGCAATGTCGGGTCATACCGAAATGCTAACGTTTATTAAGCGCTCAGCTCTGCTCCTAATCTGTTCATCCTGACTGCATGAAATAGTGCACATTGCATGTGGCACCAATGTCGAACGCTGGTTAGCATTCTGTCATTGATGCTTTTTGCACGATGAAAACTTAATAAAGCGATAGGGCTTAATGCGTTTGATTACCCGAGTTGTCCCGCAATCATAAGTTCTTTTGTTTCAGGGACTTCATTATAGGATAAAACATGAAGTCCGCGGGCGAAGGCTAATGCGTATCGCGCGAGGAAAGGCCTGAGTTGTGGAGAAACAAGTAGGATAGGGTTATAGCCTTTCTCTTTTGTCTCCGCGAGTAATTGGGGCATTCTTTGTTGTAGCTGCGCCAGTAGATTAGGTTCGATAGGGAAACTATCCAATGCAACTCGGCCCTGTTGCTGCGATTGATTTAACGCTGTCATTAAGGTTTGTTCTAATTCTGCGGTCAGCGTAAGTACATTCAACTGCGGACTGCTGCCTGCGATTTGATGCAAAATACTATTGCGTAAAGCGCAGCGCACATCGGCGGCGAGTAGAACGGGATCTTTGGTTTGCTCGCTGCATTCCAGCAAGGTCGTTGCTATGGTGCGTATGTCTTTTAGCGGCACTTGCTCTTTGAGTAACAAGCGGAAAACTTTGAGTAACTGAATGGGGGTTAAACAGGTACTGAGTGATTCCGCCAGTTTGGGGGCTTGCTTACTGAGCCTGTCAGTTAATTGCATAATATCATCATGTTGCAATAATTCAGGCAGTGATTCGCGCAATAACTTACTGACATGAGTGGCAATGATAGTGGCATTATCGACGACCGAATAACCTAAATTGAGTGCTTTGGCTTTTAGTTCAGGCGTAATCCAAATCGCATCCATTTGGTAAGCGGGTTCCTTGGTTAAAATCCCATCAATTTTACCGTAAACAGGACCACTTTTTATTGCGAGCAGCAGGTCAGGTTCTAGTTCGGCGATAGCCACTTGAGTGCCCATAAAGTTAATTTGGTATGCATGTGGTGCTAAGGCTAGATTGTCGCGCACTCTCACTTCCGATAGCAGAAATCCGATTTGTTCTGAAAGAGTACGTCTGATCCCTGTTAGGCGTTTTTGTAATTCTGCTCCTTTGGTTTTTTCGACTAGATGAACCAATCTATAGCCTAATCGTACTTCGATGATGTCGGTAAAAGGCAGGGATTCCCAGCTTGGCGCTGAAGGTTCTGTCAGGCTGGTTTCTATGAGTTCTTCAGTTTTCTCTTCAGTAAAGGAGGCCTTATTCTGGTTTTGTTTCCACGCCGCAAAGCCTAGTAGTATTGCAAAAGATAAAAATACCAGTGCTGGCATGCCTGGGGTGATACCGAGAATCGCCATCACAATGGCTGCAGTGGCTAAGGTTCTCGGGTTAGCCAGTAACTGTCGACTCAATTGGGTCGGCATTTCTTCTGCGTCGGATACCCTAGTCACAATAATTGCGGCAGCAGTGGCGAGTAGTAATGATGGAATTTGTGCAACTAGGCCATCACCAATGGTTAATAACGCATAGGTTTTAAAGGCTTCTGTAGCACCCAGATCATGCATAAAGATGCCTATGCTGATCCCGCCAATAATGTTGATGGCTAAGATCAAGAGTCCTGCGATGGCATCCCCTCTCACAAATTTTGAGGCTCCATCCATGGAACCATAAAAGTCTGCTTCTCTGGCGACATCTTGGCGACGTAGGCTGGCTTGTTCGTGTGTGAGTGTGCCAGCATTGAGATCGGCATCGATCGCCATCTGTTTACCCGGTAGGGCATCCAATGTAAATCGCGCCGATACCTCAGAGATCCGCTCGCCACCCTTAGTGATTACAACAAAGTTAATAATCATTAGAATTAAGAAGATAACCGCACCGACGACATAGTTTCCGCCAATAACGACTTCACCGAAGGCTTGGATCACTTTACCCGCAGCATCGCCTCCTTCATGACCTTCAATGAGTACTACGCGCGTCGATGCAACGTTTAAGGTCAAACGCATTAAGGTCGCAAGGAGCAATAAGGTTGGGAATACAGAAAACTCTAACGGTCGCCTGATCGAGACGCTCACCAGCAGCACCATGACGGCAAGGACGATGTTAAATGTAAACAAAATGTCCAGTAGCCATGCAGGCAGCGGTAAAATCACCATCGCCAGAATAGCGAGCAGCATGACTGGAATGCCGATATAGCTGTAATTTCCTGAAAAGGTGCGAGAAAGCCAATTCATAGGTTAAGCAATCCTTTAATCGTGACGTAAATTAGGGGGAATAAAAAAATGTGGTAAAGGCTCAGGTTTCTGCTGTAAGCCCTTACGAGATGCTTTTATTTGCATGACATAACTTAATACGTGCGCTATGGCGATAAAAAGGGCACTGGGTATCTGTTGATCGACTTGCGTTGAATGATAAATAGCCCGCGTGAGCGGTGGGATATCAATAATTTCAATATCATGTTTTTTAGCGAGTTCTCGCATATAGAGGGCGAGTTCTTCGGTGCCTTTAGTGATGACGTAAGGCGCATCCGCTAAGTCAGGATTGTATTTTAATGCCACGGCATAGTGAGTGGGATTAACCAAGAGAACATCCGCTTTTGGAATGGTGGTATCTGCCCGAGAGCGAGCCATTCGTTGCTGTATTTGGCGGATTTTAGCTTTAATCTCTGGCTTACCTTCTTGCTGGGTATGCTCGTCTTTGACCTCTTGGCGTGACATACGTAATTCTTTGCTGTTATGCCAATATTGGTAAGGCACATCAATAAAGGCGATCACGAGCAGCCCAGTACCAAGATAAAACATGCCTTGCGACAGTAGATTGATGCCATCACGAACCGCTTCATCAATAGGGCGTTGATTGTAGCTAAGTAGTTCTTGTAAGTGACCATTCAAGAAAACCAACATAATTCCGATCAGTAACACAATTTTTAGGCATGACTTGAGTAACTCAACAAGAGATTGAGCGGAAAATATTCTTCCGACACCGGCAAGGGGATCGATACGACTGTACTTAAAATTAGCATTTCCAAAATTAAATATCGGCCCCCCAGGTAAGGCTCCTGCAACTGCGGCCAACAGAGCAACCATGATGAATAGTGGGCCTAAGATGCTTAGCATTTCGACTAGGCTGGCGCCAAGATGGCGCATCATGATGTCTGGTTGATCTAACTCTGCCCGCGTGAGCAGCATATTGTATTTAGCTAATCCACTGACTCTCGTCGCAAACCAATCCGCATTACTGGTCAGCATCGCAGAGCAACCAACGACCAGTGCTGCGGAGGCAAGATCTTTAGAGCGTGGAACTTGGCCTTCTTCTCTCGCTTTACGCTTTTTCTGCGGTGTAGCTTCTTCTGTTTTATCTTGTTGGGGCGTTTTACTCATGAGATCCCTCCGATAAATTGGTACATGGCAGTTAATGCGTCTAAGCACAGATTACTGTAACGAGTTGGAATGCCGCTTAACGAAAGGAAGACGCAAATCAAGCCCATCAACAAGGTCATGGGAAACCCGAGCGAGAAGATGTTTAATGACGGCGCAGCGCGGCTTAATACACCAAAAGTGATGTTAACCATTAACATGGCGAGTACTGCGGGTATGGCGAGCATCAGCGATGCAGCAAATAGCCAGCCCATTCGACTAACCAATCCCATTAGCGGTAAGTCAAAAATCCCATTTCCAATTGGCCATAAACGAAAGCTATCAACAATGATGTTGAGCCCGACTAAATGACCGTCAAGAGCCAGAAAAATCAATGTACCAAAGATTTGTAACCATTCACTGAGAATGGGGTTGGTGTCGCCATTAGCGGGATCGTTCATCACCGCCATCGCTAGACCCATCTGCATCGACATAATAGTGCCAAGCATGGTCATCACATGGATTAAAATGGTTAAAAATAGCGCGAGCATGAATCCAATCAGTAGTTGCTCTATGGCTAAAAATAATGATCCAAGCGAGAGCGCATCGACAGCGGGAACGGGTGGCAGCATAGGTGCAATAAGCGCTGCAATACTTAAGGCAAGAAAAATTCTTACTGTTGCAGGCACATAGGAATTACCTAACAAGGGCATTATCATAAATGCCCCCATGATTCGGCAGAATGGCCACCAAAGGCTGCCGATTAACATGCTGAGTTCGGTTGAGGTGAGGGAAAGCATATCAACCGATAATATGAGGAATATTCATAAACAGCCTGTCAAATAAATCACTTAGCTGTTGTATGAGCCAATGGCCTGAAAACAGAACCATAAGTAGAGTAATGATAAGCCTTGGCAGAAAACTCAAGGTTTGTTCATTGACCTGTGTCGCAGCCTGAAATACCGCAACGATTAAGCCTAAAATGAGTCCCGGTGTCACCAACACAGAAACCATGATGATGACGAGAAACATTGAGTCAGCAAAGAGCGAGGTCAGTTCATTGATGTCCATCTAGCTACCCAAAACTTGCGGTTAAGGTGCTTACCGTCATAGCCCAACCATCGACTAATACAAAAACCATCAGTTTAAATGGGAGAGAAATAATTAACGGTGACAACATCATCATCCCCATAGACATGAGGACACTTGCGACAACCAAGTCGATAACTAAGAAAGGTAAGAAAAGTAAGAAGCCAATTTGGAAAGCTGTTTTGAGTTCACTCAGTACAAATGCGGGCATAAGGACAAAAAAGGGGACTTCCTCTGCTGCTTTCATGTGTGTGGGTTCGTTAGCTATTTTCAGCATTTGCTCAAGATCAGTTTCCCTTGTCTGCGCCAGCATAAATCGAGTTAAAGGGACTTTGGCTATTGAGACAGCCTCCATCAATTCGATCTTACCTTGGTCATAGGGCAAATAAGCTTCCTTATAAATTTTGTCTCCCACTGGGCGCATAATAAAGATAGTGAGTACTAATGCTATCCCAACAAGCACTCGGTTAGGGGGACTTTGTTGTAGTCCGAGAGCTTGTCGGAGAATTGCTAATACAATGATAATACGAGTAAAACTGGTTAGCATCATCAGCATGATGGGCAAGAAACTAATGGCCGTCATGAGCGCTAAAATTTCGAGTTTAATGTTAACTGCTTGACTGTCTTGAGCGCTATCCAGTGTGAATAAGGTCAGTCCTTCCGATGCGAGGGCTTGGGGAGCAAACAATAGAATCGCCAGTAACAATACCCGAACTATCATTCGTTACTTGTCCCATCGAGAGTAATGCTCTCTATTTCCAGCAAACGTACGCCATATCTGCCAGCCACTTCTACGACTTCCCCTCTTCCTAATAGTGCTCCATTTACTCTGATATCCAGCGGTTCACCCACCATACGGTCGAGTGCGATAACATCACCTTCTCCCATACGATTTAGTTCGCCTAAAGACATTTCAGCACTGGCCAGTTCGAGAGTAACTTGAACAGGAAGTTGTTGAAAAAAATTATTATTTTTCAATTTACGGTTATGGGTGTCCGGCTTTGAAAATGCTCTCTCAGAGAAAATGTCGTCCTCTAATAGAAAATCATCATCCGATAAAATAGATTGTTCAGCCAATGTCATGCTCCTCATGCTGATAAATATCTTGGGTCAATTTCGCTACCATCTGTCCTTCATGACTATGCACTGAGGCATGAAATAGCGGTGTGTTTCCGATTGATAACAAGGTTTTTGGATAGAGATTAATAGGTAAAATATCCCCTGTTTTTAATTGGCTGAGTGATTGCACCGGGATGCTATGTTGCCCTAATGTCAGCTGCATTTTTATGGGGAGACTTTTTAGCCAGACGGCAAGTTTTGCGGGTAAATCCGCAGATACTTCAGATTTCTTAGGCTGTTCGGCCAGATGCCCCAGTAAATGCTCAGTTAAGCAAAAGAGCATTGGAGGGGTTAGTGGGCCATTGGTAAAATTGAACGACCATACTGCCGATACTGCGAGTGGCATATGGCCTTTTATGAGCTCAACTTCAAGATCATTGGTTTCGATCGTGCTATTAGGTAGCTCCACCACCACGGAAAGTAGCAACTTTTTGGCTAACCTAAATTCAGATTGGCTGGGGTTTCTCAAAGGAGAACTTAATGGTGTTGAGGTATTACCGTAATAATTACTCGCCAATTGATCGAGCGTACAGCGATCAATTCTCCAATAACCGAGGGTATTTTGATGATGTTTTAATACAAACCATGAATAGCAATGTTCTGGAACGACATGTGTTCTAGGTTCTGTTAACGTTGACCCAGAAACAGCGGGATGACCCTGTCTTAGTAGCGGAGATAGGATATTATTTATGGCATCGATAAGTGGACGATGTAGCTTTTCTAGCTGTTGCAATAATCGCGTTCTCGCTAGCTTTTCTTGAACTAGCATAATAGGTCTAATTATTTCATTGGAATTTGATTTTATAAGCCTAGCTTTCGCCGTCGTCTTCATTGTTCTTCCTATTAAACGTGTTTTTACTACTAGAATGCTGCTTGGCTACCTCCGTGATTCAGTTGGTGCATAAAAAACATACACAAACAGAGTGCCTAAATATTTATTTCTTTATCGTTAAGGATTAATGAATTTCTTAAAACAGTTAAGCGTTGAACTTTAGGTTCGACTCTGTTTTAAACGACGAGGATGATAAGTTAATAAGGCTTAAGTATTCAATAATAATTATAAGAAATGCTGAAATATATGTGAATAGAATTGTAGGGGAAAGTTGGTTGTGAACAAAATGTTTGTTTTGAGATTGTGTAAGAAGATATTAATGCTTTAGGTTTTGCATTTTAGCGTCAATAAAAAGGCGGTTAGATATTATTTTGACATTTGTCGACATTTTGGCGGGCAATATTTATGTCAGCATTTACATATTGATTATTAATGATGATATTGTGTTGTAAATCTGTTTGTCTTTGATTTTCATTGTTTTTTGTGCGCTATAGTTTATGGTTTATTTAATGTTAAACATTGGTGGTTAAATTTTTTCACTATTTTAAAAGTATCGATGGTGCATTTTTATCATTGTCATATATTATTTTACAAATATATTTGGTATAAGTCAGTCCTAAGTTATATGCATCACTTTTTTGCGGTTTTTCTTTTAGACCTTTCATGGTTGATAGCAATTGATTCATATAATTCGGTGATACCTTAAACTTTGTTGCTGGTCACATTTCTTATCGATGATTGCACTAGAACA
The DNA here is from genome assembly GCF_019345615.1 of Shewanella sp. NKUCC01_JLK. NCBI lineage: Bacteria > Pseudomonadati > Pseudomonadota > Gammaproteobacteria > Alteromonadales > Shewanellaceae > Shewanella > Shewanella sp. NKUCC01_JLK. Next base: position 28,623 of record NZ_JAHKRD010000022.1, read on the forward strand.
CGTTTTAACCTTATTTAGTTGAGGGCATATCCTTAGCCATTGTCAATGTGGATACTCATTGTGTGTAGTTCTCTATCGCTGGCTTTGATATTACATGCGGAAATATATCTTCCGCATTTCGCTTCCGCATTTGTTTTTATTGTTCTTAATGGCTTGAGTTATTTATTGCTCATTCATCTAGATGGATAAGTAAGTAGTAATAGATTTTATATACACTCAAACACAAAGACTTATGGGTCTAAATTAAGGTGTTATTTAATGTACTGTAAACGAAAGGGAGTTAGTGAGTGGGTGGCCTAAGTATACGGATTGAAGGGTTAAACATATCTGCGGAACTTGCATGCAAAATAACACATGAGGATTTTTATCTGTGGAGTGATGCAATGGAATTACCTTGGCTCACTATCGTTAACTTATCGGATTGTAGTCCTTGTGATGTGAAGTCCTATCTTGCCCGTTTTCCTGGCCGTAATATCGTCGCGTTATTAGCACCAGAGCAAGGTGAGTTGGCAGCCGCAGCAATGCGAGCTGGCGTACAGGATTATCTATTAATTCCCGTAGAAACTGAGCAGTTACTTGCCTCAATTCAACGATTACACCGTTTAGAGTTACCTGATTCTAGTTTGGTTGTCGCGGCTTCTGTTAGTCGACAATTGTTGATGTTGGCCCATCGCGCCGCAACCACTGAGGCCAGTGTTTTATTATTGGGTGAAAGTGGTACTGGTAAAGAACCGCTTGCTCGTTATATTCATCGCCACTCCTCCCGTTCACATAAGCCTTTCGTTGCGATTAACTGCGCTGCCATCCCTGAAAGTATTCTAGAGTCCGTTCTCTTTGGGCATGTCAAAGGTGCCTTCACTGGTGCCATTTGTGATAAGGCAGGAAAATTTGAGCAGGCCAATGGCGGTACTTTATTACTCGATGAAATTGGTGAAATGCCCTTGCCGTTACAGGCGAAGTTACTTCGGGTGCTACAGGAGCGTGAAGTCGAAAGACTCGGTGGTCAGCATGTTATACCACTGGATATCAGAGTCATTGCCTCTACCAATCGCGACTTAAGACAAGCCGTGGAGTTTGGACATTTTAGGGAGGATTTGTTCTATCGATTAGATGTTTTACCTCTGAAAATTAAGCCTTTAAGAGAACGAAAGGCTGACATCCTGCCTCTAGCTGAACATTTCTTAAATTTATATGGCCAATCTGATTGCTCAAGTCGCTGTTATTTCAGTGAGCACGCAAGGCAAGTGCTCGTGACCTATGATTGGCCCGGAAATGTAAGAGAGCTAGAGAATTGTATTCAACGTGCATTAGTGATGCGTAGAGGTCAGGCGATTCAAGTTGCGGAACTCGGGTTAAACATTCAAGAAGAGATGCTTGAGTTGGAGCCTTTAGGCGCCTCAGATGGGCTTAAAGCGTCAAAACAGCAGGCAGAGTTTCAATATATTATTGATGTACTTAAACGTTTTAATGGGCAACGCACATTAAGTGCAGAGGCGCTAGGGATGACGACTAGAGCCTTAAGATATCGCCTCGTCCAAATGCGTGAAGCGGGTATTGATATTGAAATGTTATTAGAGCAAGCGGGTCGAGCAGCTTAGAGCAATCAAAAAGTAATAGGAATGGAATATGTCTAATGGAGCGATTGTTAGCTCAAATATGTTAATGGAAACCTTAAACATTCATCGTGAAGTGGCTAAAGGGGCGATCAACATCACTTCAAACCCTGCCGATAATGGTATGGCTTATGGGTCATTCACTGACTTGATTAAGAGTAAAGTTTCTGCCGTTAACCAAGATCAGAACCAATCCTCTATGGCGATGGCTGCTGTCGATAGTGGAAAAAGCGATGATCTCGTCGGTGCTATGGTGGCTTCGCAAAAAGCCAGTTTGTCATTTGCGACTATGCTCCAAATTCGTAATCGTCTTGTGCAAGCATTTGACGATGTAATGAAGATGCCTATTTAAGGAATTGTGTGAATGTCTACCACTTTTGTTCAATCAGGTCAGGATATTACCGGGACTGAATCTTCGTCAGGATTCATTGCTGGCATGACCCAAAAATGGCATCGTTTTAACCGTGGTGATCGTCAAGTTATCGCCTTAGCTTTACTTGCGGTGGTTGTCGCCAGTGTCATAGTGTTGATGTTATGGACTGCTACTGCAGGGTATCGACCTTTATATGGCAGCCAAGAAAATGTCGATACCTCTCAAGTGTTAAATGTCTTGGATGCAGAAGGCATTGATTATCGCCTCGAGGCAAATACTGGGGCAGTCTTCGTTGCAGAAGAGCAAGTCGGTAATGCGCGTATGCTTTTGGCCGCAAAAGGGGTAAAAGCGAAAGTACCTTCGGGTATGGAGGCACTCGACAATACCGCGCTCGGTACGAGCCAATTTATGGAACAAGCTAAGTATCGCCATAGTTTAGAAGGTGAATTAGCTCGCACTATCATGTCGTTAAAGTCGGTCCGTGCCGCAAGAGTTCATTTGGCGATACCTAAACAAACTTTGTTTATCCGTCAGGAGCCTGAACTGCCGACGGCTTCCGTCATGCTGCAGCTAGACCCGAATACTCGACTCTCTGAAACACAAGTTGAGGCTATTGTTAATTTGGTTGCTGGCAGTGTGACTGGACTAACGGCCAGTAATATCAAAGTTGTCGATCAAGATGGTCGATATTTAAGTGAGAACATTTCAGGCAATCAAGACCTTAGCCAGTCTAGAAACAAGCAGTTACAGTACACGCGTGAACTTGAGAATAGCTTAGTGGCTAATGCCGCCTCTATGCTCGAGCCTGTGCTTGGTCAAGATAATTTCCAAGTGCGGGTGACTGCAAAAGTAAACTTCAATCAGGTGGAAGAAACTAAGGAGTCACTCGATCCGCAAAATGTCGTGACTCAAGAGCGTACGAGTGTCGATGATTCAAGTAATAGTATTGCCGCGGGAATTCCCGGAGCTTTAAGTAATAAGCCACCCCAAGCAGGCAAAGAGGCGACGAATGATAAGACCCGTAATTTGAAGCAGGAAGAAAGTCGTCAATATGACGTTGGTCGTTCTGTGCGTCATGTTCGTTATCAACAAATGCAGCTCGAAAACCTCTCAGTTTCAGTGCTTATTAATAGTGCTACGGGTCAAGGAGCATTTAATGAAGAGGCTCAACTGGTTAAGTTTGGCAATATGGTCAAGGATGCCATCGGCTTTTCGGCGGCGAGAGGTGACAGTTTTACCATCAATGCCTTTGAGTTTACCCCAACTGTTACAGCGGAATTTACGCCGTCACCTTGGTGGCAATCAGAAAATTACCAAGCTTATTTACGCTACATCATAGGTGGCATCCTTGGCTTTGGACTTATTTTGTTCGTATTAAGGCCGCTGGTTAAGCACTTGACCCGAACCGCTCAAATTACTGCGCCTAGAATTGAGCCCGTTGCATTAAGTGCCGCTTCCGCTGCTGCACTCGATGGGCATTCCGCCGAAACTTTACCAAATCAAGCACATCAGTTACCGAGTGCCGACTGGCTAGGCAGTCAGGGTTTACCCGAGCCCGGCTCACCTTTGACCGTTAAAATGGAGCATTTAGCCTTGCTCGCAAACAAAGAACCCGCGCGTGTTGCAGAAGTGATAGCTCATTGGATAGGCGATAAAGACGGTGAATAATTCAATCGAAATTAAGATGGACAATTACGCCCAAGCGGCCATGTTATTACTGAGTATGGGAGAAGAAGGTGCTGCCATGGTCATGGCGCATTTGGATCGTAACGATGTGCAACACTTAAGCCATAAAATGGCGCGGTTATCGAGTATTACCCAGCAAGAAGCCGAGGCAGTACTCAGCCGTTTTTTCCAACGCTATAAAGAACAATCGGGTATCGCCAGAGCCTCACGGTCCTATTTACAAAAGACACTCGATATTGCTTTGGGAGACAGAGTTTCTAAAAGTCTTATCGATAGCATTTATGGTGATGAGATTAAAGTGCTCGTTAAGCGCCTCGAATGGGTTGACCCCCAATTACTTGCCCGTGAAATCACCCATGAGCACTGCCAGTTGCAAGCGGTATTGTTGGGATTATTACCACCAGAAAGTGCCGCTAAAATCTTAAAAATGTTGCCTAGTGATAGCCAAGATGAGGTGCTCGTTCGTATTGCGCAACTTGGCGAATTAGACCGCAACGTTGTTGAGGAACTGCGGGAGCTGGTTGAGCGCTGCATGTTGATGGCAATGGAGAAAAGTCACACGCAAGTGGCGGGTGTCAAACAGGTTGCCGATATCCTCAATCGCTTCGAAGGCGATAGAGAACAACTGATGGAAATGATCAAACTCCATGATAAGCAGATGGCGATCGATGTCACCGATAATATGTTTGACTTCATTATTCTTGGGCGACAAAAGCAAGAAACGTTGCAGACCTTATTAGGACAGGTACCTTCTGAAACCCTATCGTTAGCATTAAAAGGCATTGATTTTGAATTAAAAGATGCCTTGCTCAATGCCTTGCCTAAACGTATGTCGTCAGCGATTGAAACGCAAATAGAAGCGTTAGGTGGTGTACCTGTTAGCCGAGCGAGTGGGGCGCGTAAAGAGATAATGGAACTGGCGAAGCAATTAATGCAAGAAGGTGAAATTGAATTGCAGCTATTTGAAGAACAGGTCGTTGTTTAATGGAAAACAAGCATTCTCGTTGGCGTCTAAATACCAATCTCGCTCGTCGTTATCGTTTTCCTGCATTACACGATGCGGTTGAATCAAATTCCGATGTGGGCAGCGATTTTCAAAGTTATCAACAAGCATTCGATGAGGGTTATGACGAAGGTGTTATTCAAGGTAAGAGTGCGGGTTATGAGGCTGGCATAGAAGAAGGGCGCATTGCTGGACATGCAGCTGGTTTCCATCAAGGTCGGTTAGATGGGCAGTCAGCGGGTAGAGCATCCATCGATGAGCAGCTCAACAGTTTACTTGTACCGCTAGGTGCCTTGAGAGAACTACTCGAAGACGGTCATGCAAAGCAGGTTCGTGAACAGCAAAATTTGATCCTTGAATTAGTACGCCGAGTGTCACAACAAGTGATTCGCTGCGAGCTAACCCTGCAGCCACAACAAATACTTAAACTCGTTGAAGAAACCTTGAGTGCGTTGCCCGATGATCAAGCGGATATCAAAATCCATTTAGAGCCGAGTGCCGTGACTAAATTAAAAGAGCTCTCGGAAGATAAAATCCGTGGCTGGAATCTCATCGCTGATAGCAGTATTTCAGCGGGCAGTTGTCGAATTGTGAGTGATAAATCCGATGCAGATGCTTCAGTCGAGACACGACTCGATGCTTGCATGAAGCAGGTTGAAACCAAGTTGAATGAGGCTGAGATTGGAGTCTGATGTATTTCATGACGATTGGCCTCAGGTTCCAGTTGCAAGGGTTTATGGACGTCTCATTCGAGTCAATGGTCTATTGCTTGAGGCTGTTGGCTGTCAGCTTGGCATGGGGGATCGTTGCCAGATTGAAGGGCGAAATGGTCGTTTAATTGAGGCTGAAGTCGTTGGCTTTCATCGGGACGTATTGTGCCTTATGCCGATTGAGCCTACACAGGGCTTGATGCCAGGTGCCAGAGTGCTGCCTATTACGGATGAGCAAACAATTGCTATTGGTGATGGTTTGCTTGGCAGGGTGCTTGATGGACTTGGACAACCACTCGACTTATTGGGTGATTTAACCGGTGTTTCACAAGTCCCGCAATCTCACACGAGTTACAACCCTTTGCTGCGCCAGCCTATTCGGCAGCCGCTAGATGTCGGTATTCGCGCCATCAATAGTTTGTTGCCCATTGGTAGAGGCCAGCGACTCGGGCTCTTTGCGGGCTCTGGTGTGGGTAAGAGTGTGTTATTAGGCATGATGACTCGTTTTACTGAAGCAGATGTCGTGGTGGTTGGCTTAATTGGTGAGCGTGGCCGTGAGGTCAGGGAGTTTATTGAAGAAACACTCGGTGAAGAAGGGCGTAAACGGGCTGTGATTATTGCAGCCCCTGCAGATACCACACCGCTGATGCGATTACGTGCAATGCGGTTATCCCACTCCATTGCCTGTGCTTTTAGAGATCAAGGTAAGCAAGTGTTGCTATTAGTCGACTCATTGACTCGTTATGCTCAGGCACAGCGTGAAATCGCCTTGAGTTTAGGTGAGCCTCCAGCAACCAAAGGCTATCCGCCATCGGCGTTTGCACAGTTACCTAGACTGGTGGAAATGGCGGGCAATGGTGAACATCCGACGGGAACGCTAACCGCGTTTTATACCGTATTGGCCGAGGGTGATGATCAGCAGGATCCTGTTGCAGATGCAGCGAGAGCTATTTTAGATGGCCATATAGTGCTAAGTCGTAAATTGGCCGAGCAAGGACATTTCCCTGCGATTGATCTTAATGCGTCAGTGAGCCGCTTAGCCATGCACATAGCGACCTCTAGCAGTATTGAACAGAGTCAGATCTTTAGACATCTTTTGAGTCGTTACAATGAGGTCAGAGACTTATTACCTTTAGGTGGCTACCAAGCGGGCCAAGATCCTGAAATGGATCTTGCTGTGCGAGTGTATCCAGAAATGGCACGATTTTTACGCCAGACTACACACAGTAAAGTTAATTTGGCTGAAAGTTTAGTGCAATTGGAACAGTTGATGGGAGTTATGGGATATGAGCCAGCGTCATCTCTCTAAGTTACGTGTTCAAGCTGAAAAGAAATTAGCGCAGTTAGGGCAAAAACGCGATGATTCCAGCCTAAGCGTCCAACTAAATCAACAACAAAATCAAGCCTTAGCCCAAATGATATTGACTTATCGTGGTGCGAAAGAGGGCTCAAATGTTTTGCTCTGGCAAAATTCCGCAAGTATGGCGCAAGTGTTAGAGCCTATGCGGGTGAAGTTAGCTCAAAAGGAGGTCTTTCTACAACAGGAACAGCTGCGTATTGATCGCCTATGGCGTAAGCAATTAGGGCGTCAGCAAGGTTTGAAGTGGCTTGAAAAACAAACACGTATACAAGAACAAGCACAAGTGGCACGTCGTGAACAGGCTGTTGTTGATGATATGGCGGGTTTCTATTACAAGAATAAAGGCCAATAAGCGCTGTGTCATTACAGCTGAGAGCCACCTTTTAAACTATGTCCCATTAGCGAGGGCTTTGGTAACTCTCAATAATTCAGTTTGATTAGCGTTTGGTACCGTAATCAATTTCATGGTGTTGGCCATCTTGATTCAGGATACGGTTAATCGTTTCTTGCTGTATTACGAGCAATCTGCCGTTGGTTTCATTGGCTGTTTGGCTATCTTTAACTAACAGCTGCAAGTTGTCCCATGACATTTTTATTTGCGGTCTTAGGTGATCAGGTAGCGCCGTGATTAAGCGTCTCATGCCACTATTGTCACTATTAAAACCTAGTGTCGCGAGATTTTCGCTTCGCTGTTTGGCTCTCAAAGCCAACTTGTTACACAGTGCAGTTTGACGCTCGTTATGGGCTAAGAGCGCATCATTATCCCTGCGTTGCATTAATTCACGTTGGTGCTTAAGCATTGATTTTAATTGACTATATCCCTCAAGATCTTGACGAATATCGCGAATTAAACTTTGAACAAGTTCGCGCTTATTTACTTGACTATTATCCATGCTGTATCAATATCTTATCTGCAATTTTATCTAAGCTCAGCTCAAAGCTGCCATTACTTAAAGCCTGACGTATAGCAGCAACTTTATCTGTGTCAACGTCGGAGATGGTATGTAACTCTTTCTGGGTTTGTTCTAACAATTGCCAGTCGTGACTAATATCTTGTCGTGTTGGCGTTGATAGATTTTCTGATTCAACGGGCTTTCTGGGCGTATTAGCGCTCTTACTCGTGCTGAACTCAGTGCTCAAGGCACTGCTAATTTTATTAATTTCCATAGATGTTCATCGTCATAAATGGCTAGATATTAGATATAGGCGACCTAAATAGGATAAATCTAAAATAAATTTTTAAATTTATCCTCAGGTGACCTGAATGTTAAAAACGGGTTTCAACTCTCCCCTTAGCTATGGGGTAGGCGGTAATGATTTTCCCTGAACTACTATTCCTCACTCTAATGGCATCACCTTGTTTACCCGCATCCATAGCAATCCCAATCATATTGGCATAAAAGGTGGCACTGACTGCTTCAATAATCACTTCATCTCCTATGCTCACGAGTTCTGGTGCACTTAAATTGCTTGCTCTTATGGGTTTGTTTTTGATTATTTTTCTGGCAACCGCTTGCCCTAAAATGTGTTTTTCATCAGTAATAATGTCTTGATCTGACGCAGTTAAGGGCAACATTTGCCATTGTAGATTTTCTGATGTGACAACTTCATCTCTCTTAAGCGTTTTGTTGGCAACAGGAATGTAGGCGCTGAGAGCAACCTTGGCACGAACATAGAGTGACCAGCCTTCAGAGGCACAGCTTATTTTTCGTTGGATCCGACCGAATGGGAGCCCTTTAGCAGCCTCGACTTGGAGCGCCGTGCTACACGTTTTTAGCTTGGCTGTGCTGGAAGGAATGTGCAGTGTGATTTTTTTGCTGACTTTTTTTATCTCTTGCGATTGTTGCCACTTAGCTATCTCTGCGGCTACGGAGTTTGTCATTTGCTGAGATATTTGTTCTGTCGCCGTGATCTTCCCTTTCGCGTGCACATTGAGCGGAAGTAACCCTATGCTCAGTAAGAAAGTGAGGGAAAAGAACTTTCCGTATATCAATAGCGATTTCATTTAACCAACTGTTTTATATGAATAAGTATATTGGCATGCTAATTGTAAGCTGCTCGACCATCTAAATTAATTACGCATACAGTACTAGGAGTTGAGATGGCTATCAACCTTGATAAAGCATTAGGAATACATCCTCAGACACTCGATTTTAGAGTGGAGAGAAGCAAGGTATTAGCGAGTAATTTAATCAATGCCGAAACTCCGGGGTACAAAGCGAGGGATTTGGATTTCAAAGCGGCCATGAAGCAAGTTGAAGCAGGTATGCAGATGAATCAAGAGTACAGCCTCGCTTATCGCATGCCTTATCAAAATTCTGCCGATGATAATACCGTGGAACTCGGTAAGGAACAGGCAAGATATTCACAGAATGCGATGGATTATCAAACGAGTTTGACATTTTTAAACATGAAAATAGCCGGTCTAAAGTCTGCTATTGAAGGTCGTTAGGAGCCTGTATGTCATTTGGCGATATTTATCAAATAGCGGGTGCTGGCATGAATGCTCAGACCATACGTTTAAATACGGTCGCGAGTAACTTAGCTAACGCTGGAACTGCCGCCGAAAACCCTGAGTCGGCCTATCGAGCATTAAAACCCGTATTTGCGACTATTTACGATGCGACTCAACAAGGTGCGATTGGTGCTTCGATTGAAGTGAGCGACATAGTCCAAGCGGATGCCCCATTGGATATGCGTTATGAGCCGAATCATCCCTTTGCCAATGAACAAGGTTATGTTGCCTACTCTAATGTGAACACGATTGAAGAAATGGCTGACATGATGGCGGCAAGTCGTTCATTTGAAACCAGTGTTGAAATCATGAATCGTGCGCGTTCTATGCAGCAAGGTTTATTGCAACTAGGGAATAAATAGCAATGGAATTGGCTCGCTCTGGTAACAACTCGATTCAGAATCCTGCAGGTGCATTAGCGGCTCCAGGGAATGATGCTGCGTCATTAAAGAATGAATTTATGACCTTAATGATCGCGCAAATCAAGAATCAAGATCCCACTAAACCGCTTAACAGTGCTGAGTATATCTCTCAATTAGCGCAGTTTTCGCAGGTCGAAAGCTTAGAGGGAATGCGGAAGAATCAATCAAGCCAAATGGTCATGATGGAAAATTTGGGCATAGTACAGTCGGCATCTTTGATTGGTAAGAATGCCATGGTGCCTGTGTCTGAGTTTCAGCTCGATGGTGAAGCGGTTGAAGGCAAAGTGTATTTAGAGAATGCAGCTGAAGGCTTAGATCTTGAAATTATCGATGCACAAGGTCAGGTTGTTAGCACTATTCAACTCGGTGCTCAGGATGTTGGTGATGTTCGGTTCTCTATCGATCCTGCTGAGCTGGGGTTGTCTGCAGGCCAATATGAAATCAAAGCTAAGGCGACACTAGGTGAAAATAGTTTAGTTGCGCCAACGTATATTAAGGCACCGATCGAGAGAATCCATTTCTCCAGTGCATCCGGCATGATGATGGCTGAAATGGGCCATGGTGTTGGGGTTGTTTCTGTGCTCAATATTTCTGAAGTTTCGTAAATTATTTTTATAGGATATTAAGATGTCATTTAACATAGCTTTAAGTGGTTTACAGGCGACGACTCAAGATCTCAACACTATCAGTAATAACATTGCTAACGCATCGACGAGTGGGTTTCGCGGTGGCCGTAGTGAATTTGCATCCATTTATAATGGTGGTCAGGCGGGTGGCGTTGGCGTGATGTCAACGAGCCAAAACTTCTCTAAAGGTGGCAGCTTAACTTATACCGGTCGTCAGCTTGATATGGGGATCCAAGGCGAAGGCTTTTTTGTTCTCAAGGGGAATGATGGCGGTGCCATGTATGCTAGAGCAGGGATGTTCCATAAGGACAATCAAGGCTTTATAACCGATCCAGTCGGTAATCGTTTACAGGGATATTCTGTGAATGCGACGGGAAGATTGCAAACTGGCAATGCAGGTGATTTACAGGTACAAACGGCTTCTTTAGCGGCCAAAGCCACAACGAATGTCAGCATGGTTTCAAATCTCGATGCGAGAGTCGATGTTATTCCTCCAGCGGTCCCAGCCGTGCCATTTGATCCTAAAAATATTGATAGTTATCACTCTATTGGTACCACTAGTGTCTACGACTCTTTGGGTACTGAGCATGTGGTGACTCAGTATTATGTAAAAACAGCGCCGAATGAGTGGACGGTTAATTACACTCTGGATGGGACTCTTCTGCCAGACCAAACAACATTAAAATTTGATTCAAAAGGCATTTTAGATCCAACTACGACAAAGGATACCTTCGACCTTACATTGGGTAATGGGGCATCACCGCTTAAATTTGATATCAATTTTGATAAAAGCACTCAGTATGCCGCCAAATATAACAACTCCAGCTTATCTCAAGACGGTTACACCTCGGGTGAATTGAAAGGCGTGCGTCTGGATGACAATGGCATGTTGTATGGCACTTATACTAACGGCCAAGATCAATTACAGGGTCAGGTCGTCCTCGCAAACTTTAGTAATCCCAATGGTTTATCTGCCGTGAGTAACAATGCTTGGGTGGCTACAAATACCGCTGGGCAAGCGATTATGGGGGCGCCATCTACAGGCACTATGGGCACTGTTACGGGGGGGTATTTAGAGGGCTCGAATGTGGATACTACCGCTGAAATGGTTAACCTCATGTCGGCACAACGTAATTATCAATCTAACGCCAAAGTTCTCGATGTGAACTCGACTATGCAACAAGCATTACTTAATGCCATTTAAGAAGAGACACTGACATGGAGAAGATGCTTTATACCGCCGCCAGTGGTGCAGTTCGTATTCTTGAGGCGCAAAGTATTCGCGCGAATAACTTGGCTAACGCTGAAACTGCAGGATTTAAAGCCGACCTTGAGCGCGTTAATGCCGTGCCTTTAGCTGTTCAAGGTAATAGTTTGAACACAAGGGTTATGGCACAGACTGAGAGTAGTGGTTTTAGCCAGCAAAGTGGGGTGATCAATCCTACGGGCCGTTCATTGGATTTAGCGATCCGCGATCGTGGCTTGTTCAGTGTGGCTGTTGACGGTGTTGAAGCATACACCCGTTCAGGTGCAATTGAGACAAATGCCGAGGGGCAACTGACTATCGATGGTCGGCCAGTATTAGGCATTGATGGCCCAATAACCCTGCCTGAGCATAAAGATGTCTTTGTGGGTGAAGACGGCACCGTCAGTGTTTTACCCTCAGAAGGCGGGATCATTGAGGAAGTGGGTCGATTAAAGCTAGTGAATCCTGACTTTGCCTTAATGCAAAAAGGGCAAGATGGGTTGCTCTATCGTCGTGATGGCCAAGCAGTGCCACAAGATGAAGGTGTGTTAGTGGATAGTGGCTTCCTTGAGTCGAGTAACGTGCAGGCCGTGTCAGAGCTTATTGCATCTATGGATTTGAGTCGTCAATTTGAGATTCAAGTTAAGTTAATGAAAAGTGCAGAAAAGCTGGCCGAGGCTGGTAATCGTCTGCTGGGCAATGTTTAAGGATTATTGGTATGCAATCAGCGTTATGGGTAAGTAAAACCGGCCTAACAGCACAAGATACGAAAATGACTGCGATTGCCAACAACTTGGCAAACGTGAATACCACAGGTTTTAAGCGTGACCGTATTGCGTTTAATGATCTGTTTTATCAGGTTCAACGTCAGCCAGGTGGACAGGTTGATGCACTGAATAATCTGCCATCGGGTCTGCAATTAGGTGCAGGAACGAGAGTCGTTGGTACTCAAAAAATATTCACTACTGGGGATATGCAAAATACCAGTCAGCAGTTGGATTTAGCGATCGAAGGTCATGGTTTTTTCCAAGTAGAAGAGCCAAATGGCGATCTTGCTTATACCCGTGACGGTCAGTTTTATCGCAGCAGCGAAGGCATGATGGTCACATCACAAGGTTTACCTTTAGTGCCTAATATCGTGATCCCTGAAGATGCGCTAACCGTTACTATTGCCAACGATGGTGTAGTCACAGCGAAAATGGCGGGTGAAGCTGAACCTCAAGATTTAGGTCAAATCACGCTTGTTAACTTTACTAATCCAGCAGGGTTAGAAGCTCGAGGTGACAACCTTTACCGTGAAACGGCTGCATCGGGTGTGGCGGTTGAAGGTGTGGCGGGTGATCAAGCTTTAGGTGCTTTAAGACAGGGTGCGCTAGAGGGCGCAAACGTCAACGTGGTGGAAGAAATGGTCGAAATGATTTCCACGCAGAGAGCATATGAGATGAATGCCAAAGTTGTGTCAGCCTCAGACGATATGCTCAAGTTCCTCAATCAATCGGTTTAGAGAGGCAATCATGCGTTGGTTATGGTTTTTATGGTTTGCACTGTTATCGGGTTGTATGTCGCATATTCCAGATAAGGAGACTAAACCTGGCACTAAAGAGTGGGCACCGCCTGAGATTGACTACAGCCTGCCAGATGCAAAGGATGGCAGTCTTTATCGTCCCGGTTTCATGTTGACACTTTTTAAGGATAAACGTGCTTTCCGTGAGGGCGATATTTTAACCGTCGCGTTAGATGAAAAAACCTATTCGAGTAAGAAAGCGGATACCAAGACCAACAAAGAACAAGATATGGGTATGGGGCTTGCGGGCAATATTGGTGATAAAACGGCCAATGCTGACGGTAAAACCTCTTTTTCGAGAGGGTTTAATGGTGCAGGCTCAAGTACACAGCAAAACCAGTTATCAGGTTCAATCACTGTAACTGTTTCTAAGGTTTTACCTAATGGTACCTTGTTGATCCGTGGTGAAAAATGGCTGCGATTGAATCAGGGCGATGAGTATTTACGCTTACTTGGCATTATACGTGCTGATGATATAGGTAATGACAATACGATATCGTCGCAACGTATTGCCGATGCCCGAATTATCTATGGTGGTCAAGGCGCTATTGCTGACAGTAATGCTATGGGATGGGCTTCTCGCTATTTCAATAGTCCATGGTTCCCGCTCTAGCAAAGGATATTTTGATGCTACGTTGTTTATTATTGTTACTTTTGGCTACTGGTACACTGCAAGCGGAAGAGCAAAGCCGCTACTTGATGGATATTGTCGATGTGCAAGGTCTGCGTGATAACCAACTCGTGGGTTATGGCTTAGTCGTCGGGTTAAATGGGACGGGTGACCGCTCTCAAGTTAAATTTACCAGTCAATCTGTCGTCAATATGCTTAAACAGTTTGGTGTACAGATTGATGATAAAACCGATCCTAAGTTAAAGAACGTCGCCGCTGTTGCTGTGCATGCGACTATTACATCTCTGGCGAGCCCAGGACAATCCTTAGATGTGACGGTTTCATCCCTTGGTGATGCAAAAAGTCTTCAGGGCGGAACCTTATTAATGACGCCTCTTAGGGCTGTCGATGGTGAGGTTTACGCGGTAGCGCAGGGCAACTTAGTTGTTGGCGGTATTTCTGCCGCCGGTCGTAATGGATCATCTGTGACTGTGAATGTGCCAACTGTTGGCACTATCCCCAATGGTGCCTTACTTGAGGCACCAATCAAAAGTAACTTTAGTGATAATGAAGACATCATATTAAACCTTAAGGATCCCAACTTTAAAACCGCCCGAAATATCGAACGGGCTGTGAATGAACTATTTGGACCCGATGTTGCACGTGCGCAAGATCATGCCAAGGTTCTGATACACGCGCCTAAGTCGAATCGAGAGCGTGTGACTTTTATGTCAATGCTTGAAGAACTCAAGATTGACCAAGGTCGACGTTCACCTCGAATCGTGTTTAATAGCCGCACGGGCACTGTGGTATTAGGGGGCGATGTTGTGGTTCGTAAAGCCGCTGTGAGCCATGGCAATCTGACAGTGACTATTGTTGAACGGGAAAATGTGAGCCAGCCTAATGGCGCTTATCTTGGTAATGCCACAGGGGAAACCGTGGTAACTAATGATAGCCAAGTATTAGTCGAGCAAGGTAACAAACGTATGTTTGTTTGGCCTGAGGGCACGGCAATTGAAGAAATCGTGCGTGCCGTAAATAGCTTAGGTGCGACACCAATGGACTTGATGGCAATTCTAGAAGCTTTGGCGGAAGCGGGCTCTTTAGAAGCTGATTTGGTGGTGATTTAATGAAAGTTGAAAATACGGGCGGTTACTTAAATAAGCTGAATGCTGATGATTTGATTAAGGCGAATGGCGAGCAAGGTGCACTTAAATTAGTCAGTCAACAATTTGAGGCGCAGTTCCTGCAAACGGTACTTAAGCAAATGCGCTCAGCCACCGATGCTATGGCCGATGAAGATAATCCTTTAACCTCCAAAAGCAATAATAGCCTTTATCAAGATTTACATGATGCGGAATTGGCCAGTCGTTTAAGCCAAGTCAATGGTATGGGCTTGGCTGACGTGATGACTAAGCAGCTATCACGTTCATTTCAGTCTGAGAAAGATCCGGTCGCCTTTGATCCTCAACAGATGACAACAACAGCGATGCAGCCTGCACTTATTATGCGGCCCGTTGTGAAGGATTTTAAATGAGCATGTTGAACATTGGTAAGTCTGGCTTATTGGCAAGCATGGCCGCATTGAATGCAACCTCAAATAACGTTGCTAATGCTATGGTTGCAGGCTATTCACGTCAGCAGGTGATGTTAAGTTCAGTTGGTGGCGGTGCTTATGGCTCCGGCGCGGGCGTGTTTGTTGATGGTGTTAGACGGATCTCTGATCAATACGAAGTCGCGCAGTTATGGCAAACCACGAGTGCTGTTGGTTTTTCTAAAGTGCAAAGTAGTTATTTGCGTCAGGCTGAACAAGTATTTGGTGCCGAAGGGAATAATATCTCAAAAGGCCTAGATCAATTATTCGCCGCCCTTAATTCATCTATGGAACAACCTAATCTCATTGCCTATCGACAAGGTGTACTTAATGAGGCTAAGGCCGTTGCCCAAAGAGTGAATGCAATCAACGACAATATTGATTCGCAACGTAATCAGATCAATGGACAGCTTGGTTCATCCGTTAAAGAGATCAACTCACAACTAAATATTATTGCCAGTTTCAACCGCGACATTCAGGCGGCGAGTGTGACAGGAACGATTCCCCCTGCACTGCAAGATAGTCGAGATGCTGCGATTGATGACTTAGCGGCGATTTTAGATATTCGGGTTGTTGAAGATAGCCAAGGCATGGTCAATATCTCGCTGGCCCGAGGTGAGCCGCTATTGACGGGAAATACTGCCGCTAAGTTAACGAGTAATCCCGATCCCACCAATCCTAAGAACGATTTGGTGACTATCCAATTTGGTGCTAGCCAGTTTAATGTTGATGAAACCGCTGGTGGCAGTTTAGGTGCCTTGCTTACGTACCGTGATGTGCAGCTCGCAGATTCGCAACAGTACATAGATGAATTAGCGGTCATGTTAGCGACAGAGTTTAATTCTATTCTTGCTTCTGGCACTGACTTAAATGGTGCGACACCGTCACAGGATTTATTTACTTATCAAGCTAATAACCCAGGAGGAAGCTTATCTCTAACGGCCGGTTTTACGCCTGATAAACTTGCCTTTGGTAAAGATGGTACCCAAGGTGATAACGCAAATTTAAAAGCTTTAGTACAGCTTGCGAATAAAGAGCTGAGTTTTACTAGCCTTGGCAGTAATACAAGCTTGGCGGAATCCTTCTCCAGCAAGGTTGGCCAGTTAGGTTCTGCTTCTCGCCAAGCGATTTCATTTGCTAAAACCAGTGTAGATTTGCAAAAAGATGCGCAGTCCCAATGGGCGAGTACCAGTGGTGTGAATCCCGATGAAGAAGGGATTAATTTGATCATCTATCAGCAGTCATATATGGCAAATGCGAAGGTGATTTCCACCGCAGATCAACTGTTTCAAACTATGCTTAGTAGCTTTTAAGGACTTTATTCATGCGTGTAACAATGCAAAATTTATACACTAACAATTTAAACAGTTTGCAGAACACGACCTATGATGTGGCACGTTTGAATCAAATGCTCTCTAAAGGTGTTTCAATACTATCGCCTTCGGATGATCCTATTGGTGTTGTTCGGGTAATGGATAACCAACGTGATTTAGCACTAGTACAGCAATATGTTAAAAATATCGATTCCTTAAGTACCAATATGAGCCGTGCTGAAACATATTTATCCAGCATGGTTGAGACGCAGCAGCGGATGAAAGAAATCAGTATTGCGACTAATAGCTCGAATCTCTCGAAAGAGGATAGAGCATCCTATGCTTCTGAAATGGAAGAACTCTTAAAGGGGTTAGTGGATAATATTAACGCCACTGATGAGTCGGGTAATTACCTGTTCTCGGGTAACGCGATTGAGAAAGCTGCGGTAGTTAAGGATACTGCTGGGCGATACGTCTACCAAGGTGATGCTAGCGAGAGAACGGTACAAACATCTAGCTCTTCATGGACTACGGCTAATATCACCGCCGAAAAAGTCTTGTTCTCCAATGCTGGTCAAGATATTTTGAATCAAGCAATGGACTACATTAACGTATTAAATGATCCAAGCTTATCACCAAGCGATCCTGCTTTTAGTGCGGCCGCGAGTGGAATACAAACAGCGTTAAGTGAAACCTTAGATAGCATAGGTGCTGCTATTACCGATTTCGGTGGCAAGCAAAATAATCTCGCGTTAGTTAAAAGCTCCCATGAAGAAATGGTGTTGTTTAGTAAACAAGTGATAGGTGAAACGCAGGAGCTCGATTATGCCGCTGCCACTGCCGAGTTCAATGTCAAATTAACCGCATTAAAAATTACCCAGCAAACTTTTGTACAGATAAGCCAGCTGTCCCTTTTCAATCATATGTAGGTAATGAGTTAAATGATCAAAGGGATAGGTGAGTCACTTAGTCAGTTACGCCAAAGTCAGACGGTAACGTCTCATTATGTTGCTCCGATATCAGGTGTGCCCCGCAGTGCACCGAAAGCGAGGCCCATACCTAAGCATAGATTGGAAGCCTATGGACGTTGGGCTAAGGTGACTCAAGAGCAACATAATATTAGTGCATCGCAAGTGGTGTTACAGAGCTTGATTTCTGCCAAGAGTATCCTAGGTCAACTGAACAAACAGCTACAAACCTGCTTGTTCAGTAAAAACACAGTTGTTGAAGATGCATTACATAAAGCGGAGGAGTGTCGAAGACAATTAATCGAGATTAGGCCTTATTACCAAGGAAAGCGTTTACTCGATCATCACTTGAATTTGATTTCAGCATCCCAGCCTGCGGCATTACATTTTTTTAGGTTCCGACGAGTCGATCTCACATCACCTAAGAACCGCGATGAGCGGATTACGCTTTTTACTGAGAAGCAAACATTGCATTTGCTTTTGCCTGCCAATAAAAATCGCTTAGAGCTACAAGATATCATAGAGCCTGTTTTAGCTTCGATAGGGATAAGTATTGACCGCTTATCGACCAATGACACAGTGTTTACTGCACAGCATGAGACTTGGATGAAGCTCAATGGGGGGATTTTAATGGTGGGCGAAGGGCAAAGATTGCCAGCGGGTGAGCCGAGGAATATACCATTAGAAGAGAAATTTAGTTGGCAGGATCCCCGTGAATGGAATTTTACGGATACTGAAAAGTTAAAAATGACATTGGCTAAAGTGTCAAAGGTAGATAAAAAAGTCACAGTGCAAATTGATGATATTAAAGCATCCCACCGTTTACTACTGGTGAAGGTTAAGCAATTGACCGCATCTAGTCAGCCCAAATTTGAACTCCAACATTTGCATAAATTTATGCAACCCTATCCTTTTGCCTATCAAGTGACATCTTTGATGGCGCAGGGAAATACGAACCGCGAACAGGTTAGTGCTCTGCTGCTCTAATTTTTGAAGCGAACCCTAAGTGTGATTATTTAATTTTTGAAAATAAGCTATTTGGCTTCAGTGAAGAGCTTTTCATGTCGCCTTAATGAGTTATGCCTGGATTCAGGCCTAACCAAAACAATCGTTATTTTCTGGAGAACTACTATGTTAGGTGTTCATACTAATTACGCTTCAATCGTTGCGCAGGGTGCTGTAAATAAAAGCAATAACCTTTTAACTAATGCTATGGAGCGTTTGTCGACTGGTTTACGTATTAATAGTGCATCTGATGATGCTGCTGGTCTGCAAATTGCTAACCGCATGAGCGCTAACGTAAAAGGTATGGAAACGGCTTCACGCAATATTTCTGATGCGACCTCTATGCTACAAACCGCTGATGGTGCGTTAGAAGAATTAACGACCATTGCTAATCGCCAGAAAGAATTGGCTACTCAAGCCTCTAACGGCGTTAACTCTGCGGCTGATTTAACGGCATTAAATGATGAGTTCACGCAATTGAACGCCGAAATAACGCGTATTGTAGAAAATACCACTTATGCTGGTAATAAATTATTCGATACTGGTGTATTGACCTCAGGTACTGGTGTGAAATTTCAAATTGGCGCCGGAACAACGGAGACAATGGATGTTAAATTAGGCGCAATTCCTAAAACTGTCGCAGGTACTTTAACAGGTGGTACCGCCAATGCTGCGATTGCCCTTGTGGATACCTTCTTAGCCGCTGTGGGTACTGAGCGTTCTACCTTAGGTGCCAACATTAACCGTCTTGGCCATACTGCCGCTAACTTAGCGAGCGTTACCGAAAACACTAAAGCCGCTGCAGGGCGTATTATGGATGCCGACTTTGCGGTTGAATCTGCCAATATGACCCGCAATCAATTATTAGTTCAAGCAGGTACAACGGTACTGTCTTCAGCTAACCAAAATACGGGTTTAGTGATGGGGTTACTGCGCTAATGTTATTCAATTAGTCAGTGTTAGTTTTAATGCCAGTAAGCTTAGCTTGCTGGCATTTTTTTATGGTGTGCATGCCATTTCAGTCTAGTTTTTACAGTGCTATACACTCTATTTTTTAAATATCGATTTTAGTTGTGGGCTTGTGTAGTCGCTTTAGTTAGTTATGCCTGAACTCAGGTCTAACCCAAATGCTCGTTATTTAATGGAGAACTACATATGTTAGGTGTTCACACTAATTACGCTTCAATTGTTGCTCAAGGTGCTGTTAACAAAAGCAATAACCTATTGACTAATGCAATGGAGCGTTTATCGACAGGTTTACGTATCAATAGCGCATCTGATGATGCTGCTGGTTTGCAAATTGCTAACCGCATGAGCGCTAACGTTAAAGGTATGGAAACCGCTTCACGTAATATTTCTGATGCGACCTCTATGCTACAAACCGCTGATGGTGCGTTAGAAGAATTAACGACCATTGCTAATCGCCAGAAAGAACTCGCCACTCAAGCGGCAAACGGTGTGAACTCTGCTGATGATTTAACGGCTCTGAATGATGAGTTTACTCAATTAAACACCGAAATTACCCGTATTCTCGATAATACAACTTATGCCGGTAATAACTTATTCACCAAGTTGGAGGCTGGTGTTACCTTCCAAATTGGTGCCGGAACGGGTGAAAAATTGGTTGTTACAACAACAGCCATAGATGATGCTGCGCTGGCTGCTGGTGATTTAACTACTGGCGCGAATGCGGCAATTGCCCTTGTTGATACTTTTATCGCAGCAGTCGGTACAGAACGTTCTACACTAGGCGCCAACATTAACCGTCTTGGACATACTGCAGCTAACCTTGCCAGTGTGACTGAAAATACCAAAGCTGCCGCTGGACGTATTATGGATGCCGATTTCGCGGTTGAATCTGCCAATATGACCCGCAATCAATTATTAGTTCAAGCGGGTACAACGGTACTGTCTTCTGCTAACCAAAATACAGGTTTAGTGATGGGGCTACTGCGTTAATTACGCCGAGTTGAGTTAGTTTTAAGTGCCAGTAAGCTTAGCTTGCTGGCATTTTTTATGGCGTTTTGTGGATGCCATTTAAGTCTGTTTTTATAGAGGTGCTCCCATCTATTTTTAAATAAGTTTTAGTTTTGCGCTGTTGCTGTCGCCTTACTTAGTTATGGAGCTATACCGGGATTCAGGCATAGCCAAGATAACTGTTTTTTCTAGGAGAGCTGATATGTTAGGTGTTCACACTAATTACGCGTCAATTGTTGCACAAGGTGCTGTTAATAAAAGTAATAATCTATTAACTAATGCTATGGAGCGTCTGTCGACGGGTTTACGTATCAATAGCGCATCTGATGATGCAGCGGGTTTGCAAATTGCTAACCGCATGAGCGCTAACGTAAAGGGCATGGAAACGGCTTCACGCAATATTTCTGATGCGACCTCTATGCTGCAAACCGCAGATGGTGCGTTAGAAGAATTAACGACTATTGCTAACCGCCAGAAAGAATTGGCGACTCAAGCATCAAACGGCGTTAACTCTACAGCAGATTTAAAAGCGTTGGATGATGAATTTAAGCAATTAAATGCAGAAATTACCCGGATTGTAGAAAATACAACCTATGCGGGTAATAACTTATTTAAAGATGCTACTGATGGTGTACTCGTCAAAGGTGTGACCTTTCAGATTGGCTCGGATGGAGCAGAGCAAATGTCAGTTACCTTAGGTGCTATTGATAAGACAGTTACTGGTGATTTATTGACTTCTGCAGCCGCCAATACGGCTATCGGGGCTGTTGATACCTTCTTGGCTAAAGTGGGGACAGAACGTTCAACCTTAGGTGCCAACATTAACCGTCTTGGCCATACTGCGGCTAACCTTGCCAGCGTAACTGAAAATACTAAAGCCGCTGCCGGCCGTATTATGGATGCCGATTTCGCGGTTGAATCTGCCAATATGACACGTAATCAATTATTAGTTCAGGCGGGTACAACGGTACTGTCTTCAGCTAACCAGAACACGGGTTTAGTCATGGGTCTATTGCGTTAATGCTATTGGGCAAGTGATGTCATTGGTCACGGCTAAAATGCCAGTTAGTTGCGCTGACTGGCATTTTTATTTTAGCCACGGTTTATGTATTGGTCGGTAGTCGCTAAACCCGAGATTGAAACCTATAAGGTTCATGTTTTAGTGGGTAATTTTCGATAACACAAAGTGGAAGATGGTTTTCCTGTTTAAGTGTTCATGCGGAAGTATTTAGCTGTGTTTGGGCCAGTTAATTATTTAATTTTCTTTAAAAACAGTAACTTGTTTTTGGCATGCGTTTTGCTCTAGAACGAGTGGAGGTAGTCATGATTTCAGGTATGAATGCAGCACAATTTGCTCAGCAACTGATTGGCGCAGACCGCGCAGGTAAAGATACGCTTTACAAAGGCAAGCTAACTGCCAGCAAAACACAGTTAGATGCCTATACATTGCTCGAAAATAATATGAAGAAGATGGCCACTAAGCTGAGTGAAATGGGTGGCGATGCAGCTAAAGGCAAAATTGCTACGGTTACGGGCGAGAATGCGACCGCGACAGTTAAATCTGATGCTCCAAAGGGCAACTATGATTTGAGCGTGCATAAACTTGCGCAAGCGCATCAACTGACTAAAGCCTATTCCTCTGAAAGTGAATTGTTGCCAACGTCGGGCATTATCAGTATTCAAGTCGGTAGTGATCCGACTAAGCGCATGGAAATTGATTTGGCAACGGTTAATGGCGGTGCGGCTATTTCTGTGTCTCAGTTACGCGATGTGATCAATAAACAAGTGGGTAATCCTGGTGTACAAGCGTCATTAGTGCGCACAGGTAACCAAATCGAATTTATGCTGTCTTCAAAGGAATCGGGTGTCGCGAATCAAGTGAAGGTTGAGTTTAACGGTGCCGATTGGGGCATGACAGAACGTCGTGCAGCACAAGATGCGGAACTTACATTAAACGGTATCAGTATTACCAGCAGTAGTAACTATCTAGAAAATGTTGTTGATGGTGTCAGCCTCGAATTAGTCAAGGTGCATGCGGCTGGTGAAAGCAGCATGATTAAAGTCACTGACGATTTTGAAGCGAATAAGAAAGCGGTTAAGGATTTTGTCGATTCATTTAATTCTTTAATGACGCAAATTAATCAATTAACTCGTTCTATGGGCGTTAAAACCTCTGACTCTGGCTCTTCCGATAAAGATAAGGAAGACAAAAGCACTGCAGTGAGTGAAGCGCAAATTGGTGTGTTGAAGGGGGATACCTCTATTCGCCTTCTCCAGTCTAAATTACGTGATTCTGTATTTGCAACGGCTGCTAATGGCATGCGTTTGTCTGATATCGGAATTGAGATTGGACGAGACGGAAAACTAAAAATTGATGATGCTAAGCTGACCGATAGCTTTAAAAGTGATCCAGAAAAAGTACAAGCCATGTTTACTGGTCCTGACAGTTATATCAAAAGCATAGAAAAGACCCTAAAACCTTTTACACAGTTCAATGGCTATATCGATCAAAAGCAGGAAGCGCTAAATAAGCAGATTAAAAGTGTGAATGACAGTATGGCGCGCCATGATTATCAAATGAATCAAAAGTATCAGATTTATTTAACCCAGTTTACGGCAATGGAATCCACCATTAATCAGTTTAATTCCGCAAGTCAGTTGTTTTCATAGGAAGCAGTAAAAAATGTTAAATGAGTACGATCCATTTAATGCCTACAAGCAAACCGCTTTAGATGCACAAGTAGCGGCAGCAACAACCCATGACATGGTGCGTATGTTACTTGATGGTTTATTGGAAGAACTAGAGCGGACCGCTGGCCATATGGAATACCAAAGGTTTGAGGCGAAAGGAATGAGTATCCATAAGTGCCTTAATATCGTGCATGGCTTGGACTCTATGCTTGACCTTGAAAATGGTGGTGAGGTTGCCGTGAGCTTACATCGTCTCTATGACTTTTGTAGCCGTCAGCTTGTCAGCGCCAGTGTCGAAAACAGTGCTGAAGCGCTAGTTCCAGTGACTCAGGTGATTACGAATGTCAGAGAAGGATGGACAAATCTCAATTAAGCAGTGGGCGCGTTTTGCGAATGCTTTACGCCAATATGCAGATGCTCAGGATTGGGAAAGCGTCCGAAAAGTGAACATCGCTTTGATCAAAGCACTGCAACAGGCTGGTGAGGCTCATGATATTGAGCAGAAATTAGCACGTGCAGAATTAAAGCGGGTTCATTCCCAAGTGCTACAAGAGTTGATCTTGGCTCGTGATGAATTAGCTGCTGAAATGGGCCGCTTTAAGGCGCAACAACCAGGTTTAGCCGCCTATCAATTAACACAAGTAAGTGGAGCTTTGGATGATCTCTGATCTTCTTTCAACTCGTCCTGTTGGCACAAATACCAGCTTGACGACTAAAGTGGCAAGTGCAGTTGATCAAGATAAATCAGAGTCATTTACCTTGTTGGGGTTGCCAGTCGGATTGTCTGCAGCACCTCTCCCGTTAGAGGGAGCTCTGTGGACTCAGAATGCCGAACATACTTTAGAAAGAGATGTTGATACTCTTTCAAATCAATATTTTAATAGCAATTTATCTGACTCAGTATCTTTTGTTCCTGTTGTACCAGTATTGTCTCAGCCACTGTTAAATACTGAGATCAACTCAGCGCCTATTATTCAAGATGGCTTAGCCGCCACGCCTCAGGCTAGTCTCGTTTCACCGACTGCTGTCGCGCCGTTTGTTCCTGTGATTTTTCCTGCGGAAACTGTTAAAGCGGATCCGATAGGTCGAACTCCTGCGTCTTTAATTGGGCTCTCAGTCACAGATCAAAGAGGAATCCTATTTAGCTCAGGGATGACCTCATCTATGGCTCTTGCAGGAAGTCGTACTCAGCCTGCGGGTATGAGTGGCGAATCCTTGAAAATGAGCGGCGTATTTACGCAGGATTCAACGCTGGCAACTTTCTCTGGGGATTTTGAGCATTTGAAATCTGACTCGTCAGTGTTTCAGCGTGTGTTGGCAGAACTTAGGGGGCATGAAGTTAAAGATATTAATGCGATAGGATCTCAGCAGGTTGCGGGTACGCAGGCTGCAAGTGCTACTCAATGGGGCCCTGTATCCCTCACTCCCATGGCTTCTTTAGCGCAGCACTCTCAGGAGATCCTTACTCCCTTAAGAGAGCATCTTCGTTTCCAAGTCGATCAATATATTAAGAAAGCCGAATTAAGGTTAGATCCGCCAGAGCTGGGCAAGATTGAGCTCAATATTCGTTTAGAGGGCGATCGTTTACAGGTGCAAATGCATGCAGTAAATCCGGCAATTCGAGATGCATTGCTCAATGGTTTAGAACGCTTGAGAGTGGATTTAGCAATGGATCATGGCGGTCAAATTGATGTTGATATTGGTCAAGGTGAATCGCAACAGCACCAGCAGGAAACTGCATTATTCTCCTCGTCGATAGCGGCTGAAACTGCAACGGACAATGTAGCCGATGTGATGACGAGAGAGAAATCTCAATTAGATTTATTGGCTTAAGTGCCGGAGTCGTTTAATGGCAATTTTAAAATCTCGTTTAGTAAAGATTATTTTAGCGTTACTTGTGCTCATTAGTTCGACCGCAGGTGCATTTTGGATTGGAACAAGTAGTGGAGATTGGAAGCTAGCAGAGCTTTTTGCATCGGAACCCGAAGTCGAACCTGTACCTGTGGCAAAGTTTTATCCATTAGAAAAGTTTGTAATATCGATTCCAGGGGATAAATATCCCCATTACATGCTGCTTGAAATGTCATTAAAAAGCCGTAATCCCAATATGAAAACGGTATTGCTGGAGTCAGATCCACTTATACGAAACGCTATGATGAAGATGTTCTCACGTAAAACATTTGAGCAGTTGAACCACTTAGATCAGCTTGACAGTTTACAATCAGAGGCGTTGATATTGATGGTTAAAGTGCTGTCAGATAACCAATTACCTTCAGATATTGATGAAGTACTCTTTACTCGCATGGTGATCCAGTAAGAGGCCTTATCATGACAGCAGCGGGCCAACTCGCATATCAACAAACCTGTGATTATCCAGTCGAAGAGCGTCAATCTGAACAACAGATTATTCGACAATACTTGCCATTAATCAAACGTATAGTCTCGCAAATGCGCAGTCACTGCGGCGTGATGTTATCACTCGAGGATATGGAGCAAATTGGCATGATGGCCTTGCTTGAGTCATCACGTCGGTATCCTGGCGAGCTGGATAATGGATTTATTTCCTTCGCTGGGCAACGTATTCGCGGTGCCATACTCGACGAGTTGAGGCGGCAGGATTGGCGTCCTAGACCTGTTAGACAGCAGGCCCATGAGCTTAATGATGTAGTTAGACGTTTGAGTCGAGAGATGGGACGTGAACCAAGCGATCTTGAAGTGGCCAGTGAGCTTGGGCTGAGCGCGGAGGATTATCGGGAACGTTTATACTCGACGCAAGCAGAGTCGATGAAAAGCTTAGATGAGTTGTTATTGGGCGGTGATCATCCAGTAGACAGAAGTAATGATGTTGAGCGGTTAATGCTGAAGCAAACTTTGATTAAAGTTATTTCAAAATTAAATGAAAGAGAACAGCTAATTCTGTCGCTTTACTATCATCATGAGCTGAATTTAAAAGAGATAGCTATGGCATTGGGATTGACTGAAACGCGTATTTGCCAGCTGCATAAATCAGCTATTTCACAGTTAAAAACAATATTGCAGCGCTAAAGTTTAAAAGTGAGAAGATCGTAATGAGTAAACTAGTTGGGCTGTTAATCATTTTAGCTTCTGTGTTTGGCGGATATGTTTGGGCTGGTGGAGCTTTGTCTGCATTGTGGCAGCCTGCTGAAATTTTAATCATTATGGGGGCCGGAGTAGGGGCTCTTATTATTGCTAACCCGCAATCAGTATTAAAAGAAATGCTTGAGCAGTTAAAAGAATTATTTAATAAGGGCAAAGAAGATCCTGAATTATATCCTCAGTTATTTCCTTTGATGGGCACTTTAATGGCTCAGATCCAATCTCAAGGCTTAAAAGTGCTCGATGAACATTTAGAAAATCCTCATCAGAGCTCTATTTTTCTAATGTACCCAGCCGTGCTCAATCACCCAAATGTTTTACAGTTTTTAATTGATAACTTACGAGTGCAGTCTATTGGGAAAATATCTCCCCATGACTTAGAGCATATCCTAGAAGAAGAAATTCATCGTATAGAAGAGGACAGATTACGGCCATCGGAAGCTTTTAGTAAGGTGGGAGAGGCTATGCCTGGCTTTGGTATTTTAGCTGCTGTACTCGGTATTATCATTACTATGTCTAATATTGATGGCCCAATTACTATGATTGGTGTCAAAGTTGCCGCGGCATTAGTCGGTACATTTATTGGTATTTTCGCGTGTTATTGTTTCTTCGACCCAATGTCAAAGGCATTAGAACATCTAGTTGATCGCAAATCGGCACAGCTTCGGTGCATAGCCGCTATTTTAGTGACCTTTTCAAAAGGTAAACCACCAATGATGGCTATTGATGCGGGACGGAAACAAATACAAAGTGAAAATCGTCCTTCATTTATCGAGTTAGAACGTTGGATGGAAGGGCAGAGAAGCTAATGCTCCATAAAAATGAGCCGATTATTATCAAACGGCGAAAGCGAGGAAAGCGTAATCATGGGCATGGTGGTGCGTGGAAAGTCGCTTTTGCCGATTTCACGCTTGCCATGATGGCGCTCTTTATGGTGCTGTGGATCATGCAAATCGCAGATCAAAAAGAGCGAACCATGATAGTGCAGTATTTACGTGGAGATATGAATCCCACTGGTCCAATGAATCCATTTGAGCTAAGTCAGTCATCTTCGATTATTGATTTAGAAGGAAATATGTCTATTGCTCCTCTAATCATACCTTCCAATTCTATGCCTAGAGGTTCGGAGTCAGAAGGATTAGAGGAGGGTGCGCTCATCCCCGGGCAATTTGATACTCAGGCGCAATTAACTGTGCTCGCCAGAGAATTGAATCGAGTCGTGCAAAGCTCGAGCATGGCTGAGAACATTTCTGTGACAATTGTGCCTCAAGGCATACGCATCTTAATTCACGATAATGTGAATCAATTTATGTTTACGCGGGGCAGTGCACAGATGCAGCCCTATTTTGAAGAATTACTTTTATCTTTAGGGCCTATTTTAAAAAATATAACTAATAGCATGGTTATTTCTGGTCATACGGATTCAACACCTTATGCGGGCAGTTTATTTACCAATTGGGAATTATCGAGTGAAAGAGCACTATTAGCACGAAGAGTGCTTGAGCGTGGCGGTGTTAAACGCGATCAGGTTATTCAGGTGACGGGTATGGCTGATCAGGTTCCTTACATCACTTCGGATACTGCTGCTGCGGCTAATCGTCGGATTGAGGCGCTTATTTTAACCTCCTCTGCTGAACAGTTATTAAGAGGCATGATTGGCGCTCCGATCGATACAGTCCCAAGTGGCGTTACAATCAACGAAATTAAGCGCCAAGCAAACACTCGCTAGTGTTAATACCTGCTCTCATTTGTTAGGGATGACTATGAATCTGTATGAAGAGTTTGTACATTCTGAGGATGAAGTTGAAGCGACCCCTGAGTATCAGATTATTGAATTTGATAATCGTCGAACTCATCAAAGATTTAGCCTGAGACGAAATAAAAGAGCGCCACTCGCATTTGCATGTGATGGCCTGACAGTGAATTTATCAACAACTCGCTGGTTTGTTATTACGCCGATTGGAACTGCAAATATAAAAGATATTAGCATTGGCGGTGTTGGGATTTTGTGCAATGAACCATTGCCAGTAGGGAGGAGATTCTATATTGAACTTGAGCAAACACGAGTTTTATGTGAGGTAACTCGAGAACACACGATTAAAGGTCGATTGAAGTTCTTAGGCGCTCGCTGGATTTATCGTGATAAAGCTGAAGTCCAGAACTTGATTGATGCAATTAGACTACGGGCGAAAATATAGGATATGCAATGGCTGCATCTTTTCATCGAAACGGCTCGGATAAATTACAGAAGGTCTTTCTGTATCTTATTCTGCTGAATTGGCTATTGCTTATTATTGTTGCACTCAATATGAATACATTACGCTTTAGCCATGGTGTTATGATTTCAATTATGATTTTTATCTATAATTATTTTCTGGCTCATTTATGTTTTATTCGTGCTGCCAGAGCGCAAGATGCTTATCTTATTTACCCAGTGGTTATTGGCGCACTCAGCTCCTTTTTCCTCGTTGTTTATTTCTTCTTTTTACTCTAAATCCCCTGCCTATAAAAATGAGTTGCGACTCATTGTTATAGGCTTTTGTTGAGCATTTTTGCATCTAGCTCACATGCTTTTTGGGTCGCTCGCTTGGGAGCGATAACTTGGCCTTGTTTAGAATATTCATGCAGCTGGGTAGGTTTTGCCCGCGGTAATTGCGACAAGCCCAAAAGGGGCCGAATCGCCCATCCTTTAACAGCATATCGCCACCACAGAGGCTACAAAGTGGTGCTATATGACCACAGTTCTCATTCAAACATACCTTAAAGCCAGCAAAGCGTGTGCGGGTCATTGGGCTATCACAGAGCTCACAACCTTCTTCCTTGTGATCGCAAAGGGGAAAATGTGAACAGGAATAAAACGATTTAAATTTTCCCGTTCTAGGCTTAAGCTTTCCCGTGCTACAACGCACGCATTTTATGTCTTCAAATAACCTTTGTACTAAAGAGGTGCTGAACTCATCTTGTTCAATTGCGTAGCCTTTTGTAAGCAGTTCGGTGACGAATGGGCTCACGTCTGTCATATCGGCAATCACATAGGCGCGGTGTTTTGCCCGCGTTAACGCGACATAAAACAGTCGACGTTCTTCTGCAAATTCAAACGCTTCCGTTTTTGGTAAAAATGCATCTAGTATCGGAGGAGTGACTTTCATTGAAGGGAAGCCATGCATTCCCGTCTTCATCCCCATGATCACCACATAATCGGCTTCTTTCCCTTTAGAAGCATGAAAAGATTGGCATTCAATTTTCAAGTTAGGGTACTTAGCCTTGAGTTGGTTTACTTGGGTTTTATCGGGTAGCTGAAACCAAAAACGTGCCAGTAAATAGACGCTTGCTACGCTGTTAAGTTTGTCACTTCTAGCGCTTATCCTTGCACTAATGGCCGTTAATGCTTGTTCCAGTGCATTTGGGCTTGGTTCATTTAGGTTTGACTGCTCGTTTTCTCCGCGGCGTAATATTGAGACTGCAGGGTAGGCGACCTGCATGAGGGAGCGAATGTCCTTCCTCAATTGCGTGGGATTCTGGGTGACAAACTGAGTGGCAACTTGCTCAATACTACTGTTAAACCTAAAAGTCAGATCCAAGTAGCTTTGGGCTGTTGGGCCAAAATATTGGCTAAATTGCGTGGTTAAACTTACATCTGCACCGCTAAAACGATAAATTGCCTGCCAGTCATCCCCGACACAAAATAAAGACGCCAACGCTTTAGAATGGGGCGCACAGGAATCCCTCAAGGCACGCACTAAGCGGGCACGTGGTTCTGAAATATCTTGGAACTCATCCACCATAATGAAACGCCACGGGCTAATAAATTGCCCGCGTTGCAGATACGTCAGCGCTTTGCCAATCATGTCCTCAAAATCAATGTCGCCATTTATCGTTAAATGCTGCTCATAGCGCGTGATTATGGGCTCAAGCAGTTCGAATGCCTTGCGGGTCTGCTGAGCATCGGCGGCGCGAGCAAATACACCCTCAAGCCCATGTTCATCAAGGCAAGCCGCTTTATACAGCCCTATCAGCTGACTAAACATTTTTGCTAATTCGGTCACGCGGCCAAGTTCATGTAGGGTTGCTAGTATGGCTTCATCGGGTAAGGGCGCATATTGTACTTTAAAGACCTGTAAAGCTTGCTCAAGCTTACTGATTAACAACCCTTTTTTATGTTGGTAATAAAATAGCTCAACACACTTAGTGCCATGCTGTTGATGTAGCTGGCGTTTCCATGCCATCGATTCCAAGTATTTCTGGTTATCGATATAAGGAGCGGTATGCTGGTGTTCATCAATACCATAGTATTCAAGATAAATTTGGTATTCAGGCAGATAGAAATCGGGTTGATACTGACGAAAATCAATACTGCGCACATCATGCTCATACTTAGCTTCATAGACATATTCGATGCCATTGCTAAATAGCCAGTTAGCAATGTAGAGCTCACCAAAGCTTTTGACTCGCTCACCTTTAAGACTGCGAATATCGTTATCATTCAAGTATTGAAAATACTCGCCTTCCATATCGAACTCGAATGGGCTTTTTTCAACATAATAGAAACGACTGAAGTACTCGAAAAGCTGTTTACGGTAAGCCTCATTTTCAATCAAAGTCTCAAGGGTATTGTGCACCCACAGCTCTTTGGCTTTGTCATCCTCCGCTAAAGGGGACAAACTCGGTTTTGCTCGCTCAACGTCGGCGATAATTTTTGAGCCTAAACTGTGGAAGGTGCTCGCCTTGATATCATCCGTACCGAGCCTGTTTTTAATCCGCTCATCCATCTCGTCAGCCGCTTTACGGCCATAGGCTAATAGCAATATTTCATCGGCTTTTGCTTGACCACTCTTAAGCAAATATCCTGCTCGACCAACCATCACACTGGTCTTTCCCGTGCCTGCGCCTGCTAATAACAAGTTATTGTTATCATCGATAATACAAGCTCGGCGCTGTTTTTCGGTTAAGGGATTAGATTCTACATGCTCAAAATAGTCAGCAAATTTAATGAGCTGCGACTGAATATAATCTTCACGCAGTTGCTTTATATCGGCACGAGTCCAGCGGTGGATTTGCTTAAGCCTCGCTAACACTGTGTGTAAATGTGCAGACAATGGCAGGTTTTCACACCAAGGGAACCAACGCTGATATTCGCGCGCGACTCTGGCTTGTATCATTTCCACCCGTGATTCACGTAAATAAGTGTGTGTCAGTGTCTTATCCACTTTCGCCATTAACTCAGCAACGCGCGGCCCATTGGCATTTGCCCAATACTGTGCGATTTGATAGCTAAATTGATGTTGTGCAAAATAGCTGAGAAACGGCAGTTGATAGGCTTTGCCTAATACCGTGAAACCGAGTAGATAACCTAGTGGACTTAAGGTAAAAAATGGTGGGGAATCGAGCTGTTGCCAGGTAAAACATTCGTCAGCTGCTACTTTATTAGCGCTGCGAGAGTGAGCAAAAAAAGCCGCCTTTAGTGCGATTAATGCTAATACCACTGGCGCTGAGTTTTACCGCATCAGCTTTGCCAATAAAGAAATGGCCAAACCAACTGTGCTTGATATCTTGTTCAGAGTGAGTCAATGACAATGTAAAACCTACGGCTAAAAAGTTTTAGAATTAACAGGCTGATTTTTAAATGCATTATAACTTAAAACCTGATGGCTCGCGTCAAGGTTATGCTATGGGTCGGTGTGGATTGTCTATTGATTTTGGTCGTTCGAGCAGCCAAGCTCATAGTGTTGGTGAATGATGTTTTAGTTGGTGTGAGAGGCGTGGCAAGCCAAGCCTGATGGTGACTGTGGGTTACTATATGTATTAGAAGAGCGCGCATTAGAAAAGGTGTACATTAGAAAGGTGTACATTAGAAAACAGTGTATCAGAAAGCAAAAAAGCCTGAATCTCTTCAGGCCTTTCCTTTTCTCAATACAACAGCTTAATCCTTGCGGATTAATTCATGCCGTATTTTTTCAATTTTTTACGCAGAGTACCACGGTTGATACCTAGCATGTTTGCTGCGCGGGTTTGGTTGCCACGAGTGTGTTGCATGATGATGTCAAGCAGAGGCGCTTCAACTTCGCTTAGCACCATTTCATAAACTTCTTGTGCTTCCTGACCGTCCAACTGTGCGAAGAAGTTAGTTACGGCACGCTTTACTGCGTCACGTAATAACTGGGGCTTGATAGTGCCGTTTGCGGTTTCGATTTTGCCAACGGTAAGCTGGTGAACTTCTGTGTTAGTTGTCTGATCAAACATTCTATTCTGCTCTTTATTAATTCTGTACTAATTCATCAAAATAACATTCCACGAGGGAATACTGTTCTGCAGCGGTTTCCAGCCGATTAAAGTCAGCCCTAAATTGGCGCTGAGCTTCTTGGTCTAGGTACCATCCCATATGTTTTCTGGCGAAGCGGATACCCTTGTATTCACCATATAAATCATACAGTTTGGTGAGGTGTTCCAGCATCACTTGACGCTGTTCGGCAACCTCAATGGGCGCTAGCTTATTACCCGTTTCCAAGTAGTGCTGGATTTCTCTGAAAATCCAAGGCCGTCCTTGAGCACCCCGTCCTATCATCAAGGCATCGGCACCGGTGTATTCCAGCACAAAGCGGGCTTTCTCCGGACTGTCGATATCCCCATTCGCGACGACAGGAATCGAGACATTCTGTTTGATTGCTTTGATCGTGTCGTACTCAGCGTCGCCTCTGTACATACATTGTCTCGTGCGACCGTGAACGGCGAGCGAGGCGATGCCACAATCTTGGGCAATCTGGGCGATTTGAACACCATTCTTGTGTTCTGGCTCCCAGCCGGTGCGAATCTTTAACGTGACGGGCACATTCACTGCGGCGACCACGGCTTGTAAAATTTCTTTTACCAGCGGCGGGTTTTGCATCAGCGCTGAGCCAGCCAGCTTTTTATTCACTTTTTTCGCGGGGCAACCCATATTGATATCAATGATGTGAGCGCCTTGTTCAACATTGAACAACGCGGCTTGCGCCATTAAATCAGGATCGGCTCCTGCAATTTGCACTGAGCGGATGCCTTCCTCGCCAGAATGCGTCATGCGCTGGCGGCTTTTATCTGTATCCCAAACCTCAGGATTGGACGAAAGCATCTCGGAAACCGCTAGGGCTGCGCCATAACGAAGACAAAGATTACGGAAAGCTTGATCGGTGACACCTGCCATTGGTGCCACGATCAGCTGATTGTTCAGTTGATAGGGTCCAATCTGCATTTTATGTTTCACCTTAGCTCTTCAAAGGGGCGCTATAGTAGCCCTTTTTGTTGGCCGTGAAAAGGTCAATAAATGACCTAGATGTAATTTTTTTTCTTGACTTTTAATCGGCGAGAAGTCAGAGGCTGAATAGTTGGAAGCCAGCGGTGGCGCATGTTGCGCCACCCTTTAGCGCTATTTACGCTTGCCTGTCAAGCGGCTCCAATCTTCTTTGTGAGCCGCTGCGTCCATATCGAACCATTGGCTATAAAAGTCAGAGATTTCTTGGGCTTGTTCTTTGAGGAGACCGGAAAGGGCAAGTTTGCCACCGGTTTTTACGCGTTCTGCGATCAAAGGCGCTAATTCACGCAGTGGGCCGGCAAGAATATTGGCGACCAGAACGTCGGCTTTGAGATCTGCGGGTTGGTCTTCTGGCAAGTACAAGGCTAGCTTGTCGGCGACATCATTGCGCTCGGCGTTGGCACGTGAGGCGTCGATGGCTTGATAGTCGATATCGATACCTGTGACGTTTTTCGCGCCCAGTTTCAGTGCTGCTACGGCTAAGATGCCAGAGCCACAGCCAAAGTCGATCACTTCTTCATCGGTTAAATCTAAGCTGTCTAGCCACTCTAAACACAGTGCAGTCGTAGGGTGAGTGCCTGTGCCGAATGCAAGACCGGGATCGAGGATCACATTGACTGCGGTTGGATCGGGGATCTCGCGCCAGCTTGGGCAGATCCACAAACGCGTGCCGAATTGAATGGGGTGGAAGTTATCCATCCACTCACGCACCCAGTCTTTATCTTCAATTTGTTCGACCTTATGGCTGAAGTTCTCGCCGAGGAAAGGCAAGGTTTTCAACATGGCGATGGTCGGTGTCAGATCGGTTTCTGCATCGAATAGGGCCACTACCACGGTATCGCGCCACAGTGGGGTTTCGCCTAATTTAGGTTCAAAAATAGGGGTATCTTTACCGTCTTCGAAGGTGATAGAGACTGAACCTTCTTCCATGAGCAAGTCGCTGATGGTTTCAGCGTCATCGCTATTGGTGTTTATACGGAGTTGGATCCAAGGCATGGGGGCATCCTGTGACTGAGTGTTCATAAACTAAGGGTTCAAAATATCGCGGTATTGTATACCCAAACTATCCCAAAATGCAGGATGTAGCGGGAATTTAAAGCGCTTTAGGTAAGGTCGTTTGGTTATCACTAGGCTTTAGGTTCGACGACTGGCTATCCTGGTATTACGCTTTTGTCTATACAGACAAGGGGTTAGCTGGCGGGTATGGATTGGTGTTGAAAAGCGAATTGTCAGTTTTATTATTTGATATAACACTATGAAATATATTGGTTAATTGGTTTTACCTTTGTTTGGTTTTGATACGTTTTTTGTGATCATCTTCTAAGAGTTTAACTCCGTCAGGTGAGTTGGCTCACGCTTTAAATCTGTGACACTCAAGCCTGATTTGAGTTGCTGCTATGGTGTAGTTTGCCAAGAGGTGCCAACGATAAACGACATAGGTTAATTCAAGATGACAAGCATAACTCGAGTTCACAATAGGGTGAGTACACCGCTAGGTCATCCTTGGTCGGCTAAGGCTGATAGGCTGCAGAGTGCGACAGGGATTATGCTTGGCAGCTTTTTACTATTACACATGCATTTTGAATCGAGTATTTTGCTGGGTAAAGAGGCTTTTTATCGGGTCGTTCAGTTGCTTGAAGGTGGCATGTTTAGCAGCACAGGACATGGTTTTCCTATAGTCACTAAAGTGTTTTCAGTGTTTATGCTATTGGTGGTGATAGTACATGCCGCGGTGGCGCTGCGGCGTTTTCCGGCGCAGCTAGGGCAATGGCGAGCCCTGCGTTCGCACATGGGGAATATCAAGCATAAGGATACCCATGCGTGGTTTTGGCAATTGATCACCGGCTTTATCTTATTTTTCCTCGTTCCTGTTCACCTCTTCACTATGATTTTGAATCCCGAAATTGGCCCGCATTTATCGGCTGAGCGGGTTTATCACGATAATGCTTGGTTGCTGTATGCGCTGTTACTTCCCGCTGTAGTGGTACACGCCATGATTGGTCTCTATCGCGTGGCGGTAAAGTGGGGCATAACCACTAAACGTTCAGGTCTACGAAAAGTCGCTAAGGTGCTGATTATTTATTTGCTATGCCTTGGTACTGCGAGCCTTGTTTCATATCTATTTATCGGTAGCGAGCTCGGTATTCCTGTGCAGCCCTTCGTACCTGAGTAGGCTTTAAGCTAGCAGCAGGATTTTGTTTCACTGCTATTATTAAGCATTAGGTTAATTATTCAGCACTCAATTGATCTGGCTCACGTTTTCGTGTGGATGTGTGAGCGATATTAGTTTGCGATAAGACTTAATGAGATTGGCTCGATAAGGTCAACGGCGTGAGGCGATAGGATGGCGATCAAATTAAATATTAAAAAATGGAGTGCTTGGCTGGATTTAAGCCAGAGCTTGTCTGGGGTAATACTCGCAGTCTTTTTGTGGACCCACTTAGTGTTAGTGTCATCGATTTTATTGGGTGCGGATGCCATGAGTTGGGTGGCACGCACTATGGAGCTGAGTTTTCTGTCCGCTGATGGACACGGTTATCCTTGGGTAGTGACTTGTATTGCCATTGGTATTGCCATTTTGGCGTTAGTGCACGTGTTAGTGGCATTGCAAAAATTACCCATGAGTCTGCGTCAGCAAAGGGCTCTGCGCCAACAAATGCAAGTGATCAACCACAGCGATACTCGCTTGTGGCGCTGGCAAGCCATTACTGGTGTCGTGATTTTACTGCTGTTGCCTGTGCATTTGTGGCTTATTGGCTCGGCTCCCGAAACCATTGGCCCTCAGGGAAGCGCCGATCGTATTTGGAATCAAGGTGTCTGGATGGTTTATCTGCCTTTGCTGCTCACTGTGGAGTTACATGCAGCAATTGGTATTTACCGTGTGGCTTTGAAATGGGGCGCGGCGCGGGATCTCAACAACCGCAGTCGATTACGTAAGATCAAGACCATAGTGAGCGTGCTATTTGTCACAGTTGGCGTCGCCTCGCTCCTGGCATTTTTACCCTACGCGAGTTAATTCCGCTTTTAATCAATGATTAAGCTAATCAGTGAATAGAATGTCGAACATAAAAAAACAGCACAAAACAATAGACCCCATTAAGGAGCAGGCGTGAAACTGATTTATACCGATTCATTGGTGGTAGGAGCTGGGCTCGCGGGCTTAAGGGTCGCTATCGCTTCGAAAGAGCGTGGGCTTGACACTTTAGTTTTGTCACTCATTCCTGCAAAACGTTCCCACTCTGCTGCCGCTCAAGGAGGGATGCAGGCGAGTTTAGGCAATGCCGTTAAGGGAATGGGCGATGATGAGGATGTGCATTTTCAAGATACGGTAAAAGGTTCCGACTGGGGCTGCGATCAAGATGTCGCACGGATGTTTGCCCATTGTGCACCTAAGGCAGTACGTGAGCTGGCCAATTGGGGCGTGCCTTGGTCTCGGGTGACTGCTGGCCCGAGGGAAGTGATAGTCAATGCGCAAAAAGTCACGCTACATGAGGCCCAAGAAGCCCATGGTCTTATCAACGCCCGTGATTTTGGCGGGACTAAAAAATGGCGCACTTGTTATACCGCCGATGGTACAGGTCATTCGCTGTTATACGCTATGGATAACAAAGCGATTTCCATGGATATTCCCGTCCATGAACGTATCGAAGCCTTGGCACTTATTCACGATGGTAAGCGTTGCCATGGCGTGATTGCTCGTTGTTTGATTACGGGTGAACTTAGAGCCTATGTGGCTAAGTCCACTACGATAGCCACTGGTGGTTATGGCCGAATTTATGAAGTGTCGACCAATGCGATCATCTGCGAAGGTATTGGCCAAGCGTTGGCATTGGAAACGGGCGTGGCAAGGCTTGGCAATATGGAGGCGGTACAATTCCATCCCACTGCCATTGTACCCGTGGGCATTTTAACAACGGAAGGGTGCCGTGGTGATGGCGGCTTATTGCGCGATAAAGACGGTTATCGCTTTATGCCTGACTATGAGCCCGATAAAAAGGAGTTGGCATCGCGGGATGTCGTATCGCGTCGCATGACCGAACATATACGTAAAGGTAAGGGCGTCGATAGCCCTTATGGCCCGCATTTGTGGCTAGATATAACCCTTTTAGGTCGCAAGCATATTGAAACGAATCTTAGGGAAGTGCAGGAAATTTGTGAGAATTTCCTTGGCATCGATCCCGCTAAAGATTGGATCCCTGTACGCCCAACTCAGCATTATTCTATGGGCGGTATTCGGACTAATGCCACAGGTGAAAGTCCGCAGCTTAAAGGCTTATTTAGCGTAGGTGAGGCGGCTTGTTGGGACATGCACGGCTTTAACCGTTTAGGCGGTAATTCGTTGGCCGAAACCGTGGTTGGCGGCATGATTATTGGTAAATATGTCGCCGATTTTTGTGAGAAAAATAGCCTTGAGATCGACACTCAGCTTGCTGAACGGTTTATGCAGCAGGTGCAGAGTGAAATCAATGTGCTGGTCGAGGGTGATGGTCACGAGAGCGCCTTTGAACTCAAGCGCGAAATGCAGCGCATCATGATGGATTATGTGGGGATTTTCCGTAATGGCCCCGAGCTTGAAAAAGCGGTTGCCGAGCTAAAAGTGTTGCTCGAGCGTTCGCGTAAACTCGGGCTTAAGTGTAAAAAACGTCACGCCAATCCTGAGTTAGTTGAAGCCCTGCGGGTCAAGCGTATGCTAAAAGTGGCGCTAACCGTAGCCTGCGGCGCCGCAGCGCGAACAGAGAGTCGTGGTGCCCATGCTCGCGAGGATTATCCACAGCGAAATGATCGAGACTGGCTGAATCGCACCTTGGCCAGCTGGCCGGATCCCGATGCACTCGAACCTGTGCTTAACTACGAAGCACTCGATGTGATGAAGATGGAACTCCCGCCGGGTTATCGTGGTTATGGCATCAACAACGCCATAGTGCATCCCGATACCGAAAAGCGTGAACAGCAAATCGCCGAGATTTTAGCTGAGCTAGGTGATGATGCTGACCGCTATCAAAGGCAGCGGGCTCTTATGCCCTTTGAATTACCCGAGAGCTTGCAACCTAATAACGAACGTTTAAGTGATACTTTAAAAAGTCCATCTGCCAATGCGTTAGGAGAAAAATCATAATGAGCCAAGGTCGTCAGTTAACCTTTAATATCTTTCGTTATGATCCGCAGGAGCCAAACGATAAGCCGAAAATGGTGCGTTATCAGCTTACCGAAACGCCGGGGATGACGGTATTTATCGCCCTTAATAAACTCAGGGAAGAACAAGACACTTCATTGCAGTTCGACTTTGTCTGTCGTGCAGGTATCTGTGGTAGCTGCGCTATGGTGATCAACGGTTTCCCGACGCTAGCTTGCCGCACCTTAACGGCCAAATATCCTAAGGGCGAAATCACCTTAATGCCGCTGCCAGGTTTTGAGTTGATTGGTGATCTCTCGGTTAACACTGGTAAGTTTATGCGGGAACTGGCCGAACGCTTAAAGCTGTGGTTACACCCTAAGGCCAATGATATAAGCGTGCATCGGCTTGAAGATCCTATGGATCCAGATGAAGCTGCGCGTTTGTATGAGCTAGAGCGCTGCGTTGAATGTGGTGTATGTGTTTCCGCCTGTGCGACGAAACAAATGCGTGAAACTTTTGTCGGCGCTGTGGGCATGATGAAAATAGCTCGTTTTGAGATGGACAGCCGTGACGCTCGTACTGCCGAGGATTTTTACCATGTGATTGGCAATCAGGATGGCGTATTTGGTTGTATGACTTTACTCGGCTGCCAAGACAACTGTCCTAAGGATTTGCCACACATGCAGCAAATCGCGTATTTACGCCGCAAGATGGCCATGACTTTGATTCGATAAGTGATAAATGATGAAAAGCGCCAATGTGTTTGGCGCTTTTTTGTTGATTAGCAGGCGTAGCTTTTGTGAATGTCAGCTCGATTGATTATGTCTGCGGTTTGAGCGACGAATGCTTGAAAGTGCGTACTCGCCATATGTTCATCCAGTGCGGCTTGGGATTGCCAAATTTCGTACATCCAGAAGATATTTTCATCATCTAATGAGTGATGCAGTTTGTATTCGATGCAGCCTGCCTCGGTATGAGTGTCTGTCACGAGTTGCTTGAGTATCTTAAATAGCGTATCGCTTTGGCCTTGATTCGCTATGATTTGGGCAAATACTGTTATTTTCATTGGTTAAAACCTTCTAAAACAATTTTACCGATCGCTTTGCCAGACTCTATCTGAGCGTGAGCTTTGATTAAGTTTTGGGCATTAATGGTGCCGTAGTGTTCACCGAACGTACTCTGTAACTCGCCTGTATCGATAAGGGCGCTTAAGCGGTTGAGTAAGTGATGTTGCGCAATCATATCCTCGGTCTGATAAAGGCTGCGGGTAAACATCAGTTCCCAGTGTAAGGATAAGCTTTTACGCTTAAGTTTCATCACATCTAATGGCCCTTTAGGATCATCGATTAATGCTAGTTTTCCTTGTGGCTTAAGCACTTGTACTATTTCATCAAAATGCTGATCGGTTTGGGTTAAGCTAATCACATGGGTCACATCAGTAATGCCAATATTGGCAAGTTCCTGTGAAAGTGGCTTGGTGTGGTCGATAACTGCATCGGCACCAAGTTTGTGCACCCAAGCGGCGGATTCTGGACGAGATGCAGTGCCTATCACTTCTGCACCTGTGAGTTTTACTGCAAGCTGAGTGATGATTGAACCCACTCCGCCGGCCGCACCGATAATTAAAATACGGGCGTCAGTTGCCGAACCATCTTGGGGTAAAGCTAAACGGTCGAATAAAATCTCCCATGCCGTAATCCCCGTTAAAGGTAATGCCGCGGCTTGGGTATAGGTTAAACTTTTAGGTTTATGGCCGACAATTCGCTCATCAACCAATTGATATTCTGCATAACTTCCGCTGCGACTGATATCGCCCGCATACCACACTTCATCGCCAACGTTGAAAAGACTGGCTTTCTCACCAACGGCTTTGACGACACCGACCGCATCCCAGCCGATAATTTTGTATTCGCCTGCAGGTGCAGAGCTAGATGCACGGATTTTTGTATCAACCGGATTGACAGAAATGGCTTTGATTTCCACTAAAAGGTCAAAACCTGTCGCAGTTGGCTCGGCTAGCGTGATGTTTTCTAATGCATTGGGCGCTGTGATTGCACCTGCTGTCTGGTAACCAATGGCTTTCATGTTTATTCCTCTGGGTGTACTTGCTGGAGTCTACTTGTTTGAGTGTACTTGTATCGTGTAGCCATTGTGTGGAATATTAGCCAAGAGATAAACAGGATAAAGTTTGTAATTTTTTCAAAGGATTTTTGATAATCATGCTAATTAATGATTTAGCTTTGTTCGTGCGAGTCGCTGATTGCGGCAATATATCTGCCGCAGCAGCCGAGATGGATATCTCGGCTGCTTCTGCCAGTGCAGCAATAAAACGGCTTGAGAAACAGCTCGATACTAGTTTATTTATCCGCACGACACGCAGCTTACGTTTGACTGTGCAAGGTGAACGTTATCTTATTCATTGCCGACGTGCGCTAAGCGATTTAGCGCTTGGCGAACAGGCTATCGCCAGTGATAAAGGTAAAATATCCGGCACCTTAAGCCTTTCGGTTTCTTCAGACTTTGGCCGTAATCTGTTTGTGCCTTGGCTCGACGAGTTTTTGCTCGATTTCCCTCAACTGCAAGTTCGCTTGCACCTTGGCGACAATATCAGCAGTTTTTACCACGATAAAATTGATGTCGCCGTGCGCTATGGAAAACCGCAGGATTCTAACCAAGTGGCTTTCCCTATCTGCAGTGTTGATCGTGTTTTGTGCGCCTCACCTGAATATCTCGCCAAGTTTGGTGTGCTTGATTCATTAGAACAATTAGTTGAGCATAATTGCTTGTTTTATAAGCTAGATGATCGCACCCACGATCAATGGCTATTTAGGCGTGATGGTCAAGAATTCAAAGTGCGTGTCACGGGCAATCGTAGTGCTAATGATGCCGAGATTGCCCGCCGTTGGGCTGTGGCTGGCAAAGGGTTGGTATTTAAGTCGAGTCTAGATCTGGCCGATGACTTAATCTCAGGGCGATTAGTACGTTTGTTGCCTGAGTATCAGGGGGAGCCCGTCGATTTGTACTTAGTGTGCCCAGGACGCGAGCATGTCACTCCCGTGGTGTTACTGCTTCGCGAAATGTTACGCCAACGTTGTAAAGAGCTGCAAATGCAGTTGGCGGCTCGTCATATTCTCCCACAATACCCTTAAGCAATTGCATTATGGTGGTATATGTAAATAAGCGCACTGCATGTTGTTATTTATTTATAAATAAAGTTTTCTAAATTGTTTTGCTAGATAGGCTGGGTTGTTGCTCATTGTGTTTTTTATGTTTAATTTTGCTGGATTTTTCTGATCTAACTCATATTTATTTTAATTTAATATGAGTTAGCTCTTGTGTGAGTTGTAAATATTTTTTTTTCGTGCGTATGATGCAATAAATGTATCTTTTTGTATCTTCAGCTGTGATGTCGCAGTGGAGATTATTTATAGCATGACGTATTGACGAGCAATGTTAACTAAATTAGCCATAAAAAAATATCCAAAAATACCAAAGCGTTTTCTTTTCGCTGTGGGTGAGTGGCTGATATTTGGAATATTATGGGTGAGATTACCTGTGAATATTGCCGCGTTGTCTGATTCTTGTGTTATTAAAAATAATTATTTATCAATGGCTTCAGTGTTGGCGTTTCACTGTGAATCTGTTAGCCATCAGTCAATAGTAATAGTTGGTGAATATAGCGCTCCCCTTTGGACTGGGTTTGCCCAAACGGATTTTGAAAGCATATTTTTGGGAGCGTCTTTTTTCATTTTTTTTGGTTTTATTTATTTCGTCTTAACCATATTTATACGTAGTTATATTACTAATATAGAAAACTATTATTCAGTTTTACTTAATTGGATGAAATCAATTCAAGCAAGTACATCCTAGCGTTAAATAGAGCGCATGCTCACTATCAAGATTTTTCATTAAAAATATAAATCAAGGTTTTATTATGCAACCAACGAATAATCAATATTATTCGTCGATTTCTCGTCGACGAAATAAATGGTCTGTGTTTTTCTGCGTGCAGGTGATGCTGGCCAGTTTCTCCTTTGTCGGCCAAGCATTGGCCGTCAATGAATTTGAGCTAGCAACGGATGCACAAGCAGCAAAATGGTCTGGCTACGTTAATGTGGGTTTTACGCGAAACATTTATGACTCGGAAAGTTATTACGCCTATCAAGCCTACAACATCGATAGCCGTATCGATTACAAGGCAAATTGGGGCAATGTGCTGTTTACCCTTGGGGGTGAAAAGCAAACATTACATGGCAAAGAGTCCAGTTTTTATGATCCTTTGCTGGAGTACCGCACGCCACTGTATGCCTTAACCGATACCGTCTCATTGAAAGG
This sequence comes from Shewanella sp. NKUCC01_JLK, assembly GCF_019345615.1. Taxonomy (NCBI): domain Bacteria; kingdom Pseudomonadati; phylum Pseudomonadota; class Gammaproteobacteria; order Alteromonadales; family Shewanellaceae; genus Shewanella; species Shewanella sp. NKUCC01_JLK. Next base: position 71,752 of record NZ_JAHKRD010000022.1, read on the forward strand.
CAGTTTAGGTGTGTATTTACCCGCAGAACGTGAATCAAAACTAGATAGGTTGCAATATGCGCCGCGCATTGCCGCGTACTTATTTTGGAGCCCGCTAGATAACCTAAGTTTTTATTTTTCACCGCGCTATCGCTACAACGCTTACCAATACAAAACCGCTGGTGAACGCGTGTTAGTTGAACAGCAACTCGATGGATTACTCGATGCTTATTGGCAAATAACGGCCAATTGGTATTTGGATATGAGTGGTCGTTATCGGATTTCCAAAAACTATTACGGTCGTCGACTCGATGATCAATTTACCTTTGCCCAAGAACTCGGTTGGTCGTTTAAGCCTGATTGGGTGTTGGCTGTTGGTCACAACAATAGTGGTCGTTTCTATAACCCAGAAGTGGGGACATCTCAGGGATTTGAGATTTATGACAAAAAGAGTTCAACCTTTTATTTGTCAATTACTAAATATCTATAAAAAACAGTAGTTAAGAGGAATCTATGAAGAAGTCCATGCTATGTCTGGCGATCACCAGTGCACTGACCCTTGTGGGGTGTGGTGCCGGCGATGAGCCTTATAAAGAACTCCCGAAAGATGAAAAGCAAGTCACCACTGCCGACATCGATAAAGCAACTGAGCGGCAATATCTCTACATTCGCAGCGTGGGTAAGGCTCCGCGTTATGCTGCCGAGGTGCGAGGTTTTACCCAAGGTGATCCTAAGTTGGTGACCTTGCATAAAACAGAGAATGGTATCCAAGTACGTCAAATTGACCGAGATAATATCGGACTAGGTCATGACAGTCGTTATCCTAATGAGTATAACCAAGCGCCAGTGTTAACCATTCCTGGCGAATATATCGACTTTAAATGTACCGAAGATAAATGGCGTGAGTGCGTTAACGTTGAGCAAGTTAATACAGATGCTAATTTAACATGGCAGGATAAGCGCTATTTTGTCCCTGATTTTGCCAAAGCCAAAATTGCCGAGTTGAGCATTAATGACATTTTCACCTTTGGAGAATGCGTTACTGAAACAGAAGCCCCGCGTCTAGTGAATACTCAAGGCCAAAAAGGCTATGAGATGGATTTAGCTAAGGGCGTGGTTAACTTTGAAATTGAGCATACTTATCAAGCTTCACCAAGTTGCTTTAACCAATTTTACGGTGGCAACCTCGACAACCTATCCTTTACGACCACTGAGTTTATTTCGATTGTGGCGGTGGATCAATTAGCCAGTAAAGACTATCAAGCGATTCCCTATGCTGAAAATGAAAAGGGAGCATTTGGTTTCTTTACCTCCTCACATACCTATCGTGATGCGACTGACTCAGAGGGCGTTGACGGGTATGTGCGAACTTACTTAAATCGCTTCAATCCGGCCAAATCGGAACTGACTTATTACCTGAGTAATAATTTCTACGATGCGAAAAATAAACCCTTTTTGGATGCTGCCATTGAGTCTGTTACGGCAATTAACATTCAAAACAAGTTGTATAAAACTGGTTTTCCACAGATAAAGCTTGAGCAAGCAAACGATAAACGCCATGGCGATCTACGTTATAGCAACATCACTTTATTCGATGAGCCGCTAGATAATGGCTTGGCGGGTTATGGTCCATCAGCGGCAAACCCGCTAACAGGTGAAATTGTTAGTGCGCGAGTTAATCAATACAGCTCGAATCTAAAACAAGGCGCAGTACGTTACTATCGCCAAGTGCGTTTAGATTATAACAGAGGTAAATTGGACGCGAATTCAGTGACGTCGTTAACGGGTGAGCCATATGTCTCTCGTTTGGACAAGCCAGATGTCAGCCTAGACACCGCGCCAGTTGAGGCGGCTGCATTTGAGCAACCCACTCAGCAACTTATCGCTGCACCCAAATCGATGTTATTAACTCCCAAGGATAATAGTTTCGATGCCTTAGCGGATTTTGATAAAAAAACACAAGCGTTTTGGTCTGAAAACTCAATGATGCATGTGGATACCGTGTTTGCTACGGGTGGTAGTGATCGTGAATTACCTCGCGGCATCAAAGGTCATGAAATTGACTGGAAAAAAGCTGAAATGTGGGTTGATGGCAAAGTGGGCGGTAAGTTAGCGGCATTTGAAGATCTGCCCATAAGTTTACAAGACTCCTTAACGACAGCCCTAGCCGCGCAAGCATTTGCTGGCACCTTAACCCATGAGTTAGGACATACCTTTGGCTTAAGGCATAACTTTGCTGGGAGTCGCGACCACGACAATACCTTTAACCAAGCGCAACTGACGGAGTTAAAAGTCGCCTTTAGCGATGCGGGTTACCCAGAAATTACCGTTAATGCCGAGTTTTCCAGCCAAATGGATTACAACGTGAATCGGTTTGCGACCACGTTTGAACCCTATGACTTAGCCGCGTTACGTTTTGGTTATGCCCGTGAAGTAGAAACGAAGGCCAACGAATTTGTGTCGCTCAAAGCGGAAGATGTCAAACGCCGTGACGAACTCGCCAAAGGGGTTGTTAATGGAGATACTCGATTTGGTGTGCTCTATAACATTGAGCAAAACAATAGCCTACGTCAGTATTCTTACTGCACTGATGAACATGTGTCCCTTAACAGCAACTGTAATCGTGGTGATGCAGGTAAAAACTTAGATGATATTAATCAGTTCTATATCGAGAAGTATTTTGATAGCTACGAGACCATGAACTTACGCCATAATCGTCAATCTTTATTTGAAGATCATAGCCTAAGTTACGCCATTAATCGTAAAGCTCAGTTTGATGAAATACGTCAATTCATTGAAGATGTGAGCTTTTTAGAGCAATTATTTGGTCTATCTGAAAACTTTTTCGCTGGTGAATGCGAACGATTGGCGGCGGCAGGTAGCGAGGCTTGGTATTGCGCGAATCAGCGGGCGATGAATCAGTCGGCAGATTTCTTCCTTAAGCTGGTGGGAGAAAATGATGCGACCCTCGATGTGACATACAAGCAAGCCGATGGCAGCGTGGCCTTAAGACAGCAGTATAATTTTGGCAAAGTGCTTGAACAATATCGTTTTAAAAGCGGCGATATGAAGGCGAAGTTTGAGCCAGGTGAGGTGATAAGTCAGTTCTCTGATTCTCCTGAAGCCTTGAAAGAGCTGATCATTAAATCGCAAATTAATCCTAAATTTCAGGATTTATTAACGGCGGATGTCAGCTTTTCGGGTCGCTTACTCAACGGTATTAAAACGCCTGCATCCTCACCTAACCATCCCTATGTGAATGAGCGCGACGTCTTGGGGGTGTGGCCAGATAAATTGTTAGCCGTGAGAGCCTTAGTATCACGTACCACCCCACGTAGTACATCGAGTCTTGGTTATAAAGCATTGGTTGATTTACCTAATGTGGGTCCGGTGTTCAAAGATATGTTGTGTAAGATGACCATGGGCGAAGGCCCAGGGCTAACTCGTGGTAATGCACCCCTCTTTACCGAAAGCTGTGGTGTGAGTGGTAAGCTCGATAGCTATTTGCCTTATTACACTGATTTTGCGCAACAAAGTATTGAGCCATTACCTAATTACGACCGTTCGGTATCACGTTACTTCCAATTCGATACTGTTAACGGGCAGCCAAAAGGTAAGAGTAATTTACTGCAGATGATATTACGTCAAGTGGTGCTTGCATCCGTGGACAGTGACTATCAAGGCGAGCAAAAAGCCAGGCTATGGCGTGAATACGTTGGTATTCGTTTAGCTGGCCCAGCATTGGCGACTCAAGCAGAAGTGACGGTAAATGGCCGAGTGTACGCGGCAACCGCAGAAAACACCTTAGCACTTGCGCTGATCAACCGAATTAAAGAGATGGAAACCTTTAAGACGCAAGCCGGGGAGGCCACGCTTGCCATCAAGTTAAACAATGGCACAGTAGGTGAGATCATTGATAGCCAGTTAAGTCGAGATCAGTTAGTGCTCAGTTACTTACCTGTGCTTGATTAAGTCACTTGAATCAAGATTAGCCGCACCCGCGGCTTTTTTAATACATAAACAAAAGGCCGCTCAGTGAGCGGCCTTATTATTCATGCAATCTTGTATGGCTTAAGACTTAGTGCGTTTCATGGCGGTAAAGAACTCTTCGTTAGTCTTGGTCATCGCCAATTTATCGATTAAGAATTCCATTGCGCTGACTTCATCCATAGGATTGAGGATCTTACGCAGGATCCACATTTTTTGCAGTTCTTCTTGAGTCGTGAGTTTTTCTTCACGACGGGTACCGCTGCGGTTGAAGTCAATGGCTGGGAACACGCGCTTTTCTGCCGCTTTACGTGACAAATGTAGCTCCTGGTTACCTGTACCTTTAAATTCTTCGTAGATCACTTCGTCCATCTTAGAACCCGTATCAACCAAGGCTGTGGCGATAATGGTCAAGCTGCCGCCGTGTTCGATGTTACGTGCCGCACCGAAGAAGCGTTTTGGACGGTGCAGGGCGTTAGCATCCACACCACCCGTTAACACTTTGCCCGATGATGGGATAACAGTGTTATAAGCACGGGCTAAACGGGTAATCGAATCGAGTAAGATAACGACGTCTTTCTTGTGCTCAACCAAACGTTTTGCTTTTTCAATCACCATTTCGGCAACTTGAACGTGACGGCTGGCTGGTTCATCGAAGGTTGATGCGATAACTTCGCCTTTAACGAGGCGCTGCATCTCTGTTACTTCTTCTGGGCGTTCGTCGATCAGCAATACCATCAACACCACTTCTGGGTTGTTGTAGCTGATGCTTTGAGCAATACCTTGAAGTAATAGCGTTTTACCGGCTTTTGGTGGTGCAACGATCAAACCACGTTGACCTTTACCAATCGGTGAGCATAAATCCAGAATACGCGCGGTAATATCTTCAGTTGAGCCGTTGCCGCGCTCCATACGCATACGTTCTTCTGCGTGGAGTGGGGTTAAGTTTTCAAAGAGGATTTTATTACGGGAGTTTTCTGGTTTATCGAAGTTAACTTCGTTGACTTTCAATAGAGCAAAATAACGCTCGCCTTCTTTTGGTGGGCGAATTTTACCAAAAATGGTATCACCCGTTCGCATGTTGAAGCGGCGAATTTGGCTTGGTGAGACATAGATGTCATCTGGACCAGCTAAATAAGAACCGTCTGAGCTGCGTAAGAAGCCGAAACCGTCTTGGAGTATTTCTAATACCCCACCACCGAAAATGTCTTCTCCACTTTTTGCGTGGGCTTTAAGGATTGAGAAAATAATGTCCTGCTTGCGAGCGCGGGCCATATTTTCGAGCTTCATATTTTCAGCTAGCGAGACTAGGTCAGAAATCGGCGTGTCTTTTAATTCAGTTAAGTTCATTTTGGGGGTCTTGTGTTACGCGACAAAGCTTACCGCGATCAATCAGTAAGGATGTAATTCAGGATAGTGATTGACGAGCGAGAAGAGGTTATTAGAAAGAATCTGGTTATTAAAGTAGCACTAACAAAGCGGGGCGTCCAGAAATTTAGGGAAATTCCGGCACAATTAATTTATAGCTTGTGCCGGAGGTCACTCATTACGACGTCAAATTAGATTTGAGCGTCGATAAACTCTTTCAATTGCGTTTTTGAGAGTGCGCCAACTTTAGTCGCGGCTAATTCGCCGTTCTTGAATAGCAGTAAAGTTGGGATGCCACGAACGCCATATTTCGCTGGAGAAACATTGTTTTGGTCAACGTTTAATTTAGCGATAGTCAAGCGACCTGCATATTCTTCAGACACATCGTCTAAAATTGGAGCGATCATTTTACAAGGACCACACCACTCGGCCCAGAAGTCTACCAATACTGGCAAATCAGACTTTAATACGTCGTTTTCGAAGCTGTCGTCACTCAGGTATATAATTTTATCGCTCATGATGTTCTCCAGTTTGGGTGCCATTGCTGGTTTGTTAATGGCTTACCATGTATATTGGGGCTGAAAAATAGCTTTTCAAGTTACCTTTTTACAATGTGGCTATTTCAAACGATCGAGTATCTTATTGCAACCTCAACAGGTAAGCTTGCGCTATGAGCGAAACACATCTATCTACCCAAAGGTTTGCCGACCTACCTCTACATCCTGAGGTTAAACAGGCCCTTGCCGAGAACGGCTTCGAATTTTGTACGCCGATCCAGGCGTTATCACTGCCTGTATTACTCCAATCAAAAGATATCGCAGGCCAAGCACAAACGGGCACTGGTAAGACAATGGCCTTTTTGGTCGCCACGTTTAATCATTTATTATCGACTCCCATACCTGAAGGTCGACTGATTAATCAGCCCCGCGCCATCATTATGGCCCCGACTCGCGAACTGGCGATTCAGATTGCCAAAGATGCGATTTTACTCGCTAAGCACACACACTTAAAAGTGGGTATTGTTTATGGCGGTGAAAGTTACGATGTGCAGCGTAAAGTATTAGATCAAGGTGTTGATATCTTGATTGGTACAACGGGTCGAATTATCGACTACGTTCGCCAAGGTATTATTGGCTTGAATTCAATTCAGGCTGTGGTACTTGATGAAGCCGATCGTATGTTTGATCTTGGTTTTATTAAAGATATCCGCTTCTTATTTAGACGTATGCCTGAGGCAAATCAACGTCTTAATATGCTATTTTCGGCAACCTTGTCCATGAAAGTACAAGAGCTGGCTTATGATCATATGAATGAGCCCGTTAAAGTTGAAATCGCCCCCGAAGAAAAAACCTCCAAAAACATCAAAGAAGAAATCTTCTATCCTTCCCAAGAAGAGAAGATGCGTTTGCTGTTGACCTTGATTGAAGAAGATTGGCCAGAAAAAGCCATTGTTTTCTCCAACACTAAGCACAGTTGTGAAACGCTTTGGTCTTGGCTTGAAGGTGACGGACATCGTGTGGGTTTATTAACGGGTGATGTGCCACAGAAAAAGCGTATTCGTATCCTTGAGCAATTTACCAGTGGCCAGCTAGATATATTGGTTGCTACTGATGTTGCGGCTCGTGGTTTACATATTTCTGACGTTTCACACGTGTATAACTATGATTTACCTGATGATTGCGAAGACTATGTTCACCGAATCGGTCGTACGGGTCGTGCGGGTAACAAAGGCATGTCGATAAGCTTTGCCTGTGAAGAGTACGCATTGAACTTGCCTGCAATCGAAAGCTATATCAATCATTCGATTCCAGTAAGTAATTACGACAGTGAAGCTTTACTGGCCGATATTCCTACGCCAGCGAAGATCCACCGTAAACACCCTAGCGGCACTCGAAACTTGCGTGATCGTTCAGGGGCAAGCCGGCCAGGTGCTCAACGCAGTGGTGCTCGCCCTCCTCGTCATGATAGGACACGTAGACATTCGTAAATGCCAACACCCGCTTATGCCGCTATAACATTAGGCTCAAATAGTTTTAATATGCTGATCGCCAAAACGCGTGGTGGTCAGCCGCATATTATTGCGAAATATAAACGCAAGGTGAGGCTCGCCGAAGGCATAGGCAACGATGGCAAATTAAGCCCCGATGTCATGCAGCGCGGCCTCGACTGTTTGAGTATGTTTGCCCAGATGTTGGTGCAACATAAGATTGAAGCAAACCATGTCGCTGTGATTGCTACCGCAACCCTTCGCAGTATTAGCAATGCCGATGAGTTTAATCGGCGTGCATTGCCACTCTTAGGTCATCCGATCGAAATTATCTCTGGTATGCGTGAAGCAGAGCTTATTTATCAAGGTATGGTGGCGACCACTTGTGGTCAAGGCCGTCGCTTAGTTATTGATATCGGTGGGGCGAGTACAGAGTTTATCATTGGCGATGGGCATCAAGTGCTGTTCAAAACCAGCTTGCCCTTTGGTAGCGTGACTTATAATCGCCAATTTTTCAGCAGTTTGCCGCTGCAGCAGTTAGATTTCGATGATGCTAAGCAGCAAGTGCTAACCGCATTAGCTGAGCATAGACAAACCCTACGTGATCTTGGTTGGCATTGTGTCGTTGGTGCCTCCGGGGCTGTACAGTCCGTGGTAGAAGTGCTACTCCACCGAGGGTTATCTGAAACTATCACACTCGATGTGCTTACTCAGTTGAAGGCTGAGATCCTCACTCAAGAAGATATTAGCTTAATGGGGATTGCTGGGCTTTGCAGCGAGCGAGCACCGACTTTTGCTGCGGGTGTCGCTATTTTATTGGCTTTGTTTGAGTTGCTGGGGATCGAGCATTTAGCCTTATCTGGCGGCGCGTTACGTGAAGGTGTTTTAGTGATGTTAGCTCAGCGTATTATTGACGAAGTCAGCTAATATTTTATTGAAACATGATAAAAACCAAAGGCCGCGATGCGGCCTTTATTGTTTGTATATTCTTTGTACTGTGTACGATTATTTCAATAAATCGGCGAGATCTTTTTCTAAGGAAACCGTTGGGCGCTCTACGATGCGGCCAACTTCTTTACCTTGCTGCAGTACAATAAAGGTCGGTATACGGGTAAAGTCGTATTTTGCGGCTAAGCCTTCGGGATCTTTTTTCGTTCGATCGACACCAATATAGGTCACTTTAATATTGGGATTAGTGACTTCTTCCATAATACGGATAAAGCGCGGCGTTTCCCGGTGACAATCTGGGCACCAAGTACCAATGATCACTACAATTTCTGTAGGTTCAGTGATGCTTTTAAGCGGGGTGATTGCAGTGGTATCGACTTGATAGGTTTTATACCCTTCAGCAAACTCATTGAGATCTGTGACTAAATGTTGTGCTTCTACTATGCCAGTTAAAATCACTTCTTGTTTCTCCTCACTGCAGGTCGCAATTAAACCCTGTTGTTGTTCTTCAAATCCACAGCCACCATTGGCTAGTACCTGACAACTAAAAAATAAGGCGGTAGTGGCTAGGAATGCCTTAACGTTATTGTGCATGATGCGCCCTCGAAATCGAAGAGAAAGAATGAAATTCGATTCAAACATTATTCTGGATACGATTAAAGCGATTAATTGATTTGCTGCAAGCAAGATCACGCATTGCTAATATCTATCAGCTTAACGATCACATAATTACATGTTTTTCGGAGTTAAGGCATTGAAAAAGTTCATCCCCGAATCGTGATTCGGGGACAGAACACATTGAGAGGATAAGGTAAATTGCTTTATTACTGAGCCAGAATTTTTTCAAGAATAGGCTTATTAGCCTCGGGGAAGTCGTAATTGGTTAAGTCGGTTTTAGTGACCCAAGCGATAAGCTGACCTTCAAGGCCTTGAGCTGTGCCGTTAAATTCGGTGACTGAATGGATATCGAGTAGCACTTGTTTATCGGGATAGTCGAAACTTAACGCCATAAATGGCTGACTATCAGTGACATTGAGCGCGACTTCCTCTTTGAGTTCACGGATCAATGCCTGAGTGACAGTTTCGCCTGTCTCAACCTTACCACCAGGAAATTCCCATTTTCCACCTTGATGTAAATGATCTGGGCGTTTTGCCAACAGAATTTCACCGGCCGAGTTAGTAATAATGCCGACGGCAACATGGATGCGTTTAGTCATAATATTTATCGATTAATGAGTGGGTAAAAGTAAGTGCATTAAAGGCTTGAGCTGAGTTATTCGTGTGTAAACCCAAAATTACTCTTTAAAAAAATCGCCTTCATCGAGATCAAATTCATCAAATGCTTCTGGATCAAATTCGGCTTTGACTGGGATGACGTGTTTTTCTGACGCCCAATCGCCGAGGTCGATCAACTTACAGCGCTCGCTGCAAAAAGGTTTAAATGCAGATTGTGGCACCCACTCGACAGGGGCTTTGCAAATAGGGCAGTTAACGGTCAATGGCATAATTGTTCTCTTGGTTAACGGCGATAAAGCGGCCGCCAATACGAATGTCTTTCAGGCCATTAGTGTAAAGGCTTCATGCACAGGTAGCCAGTAAGAAATCAATTGAACGGTCGGAGTGGCGTTGTTGTTCAAACTGCACAAAATGGATAGCGAAACGGTTTTTATGGCCGCTAATCGTAGGATAACACCCGTGGGAAGCATCGACTTTAACCCTTACCAAAGCAAGTGCTTGGGCACTGTCACCTTGATAAAAGCCAGCATGGGCAACGGCATTGTCGTAATGGGCTGTACTGCGGGTGAGTTGGAGTAATAGTGTGATGGGGGTGAGCAAAGGTTCGAAATGCGCTATCCAAGAGCGATAATCGTGCTGTTTTTCTTCCCAAGGTTTAGATAGCCAATAATGCAGTTGCGGTAGGTCGAAGTTACAGCAAGCACCTGGCATGCCGAAGCGTTGTCGTAGCGCGGAAATAAATTTGTCTTGTTTTAATTGGCTGCCGAAGCGTTCAGGCTTTTGTAACGGTTCGCGGGCTTGGGTGAGGGCGTTGATATAGATATTGATTTGCTGGTGGTCGACGTGATCTAATTCTTGCCATTTGTTCAGTTGCAGCAAGTGCCGCTCAATATCTTTTAATACTTCATTGCGATAATCGCAGCGTTCGGACAATTCACAGAGGGAAAACAGCGGATAAAAACATCTATGTTGGTGGTCATTGCTTAGGTTACTTTGCAGCTGTTTATCGAGGTATTCGAGCCGCAAGTAGCTGCGAATTTTCTCGTTTAGGGGCTGTTCGTAAACTAATTCAGTCATGGGCGTTATGAGTACCAGATAGTTGTAAATAGTGTTGGTGCAATGCTAGCACCTCTCGTTTTAAGGCTGATATCTCTCCTTGATTATCAATAATGTCGTCGGCTCGGGCGAGTTTTTCGCTGCGGCTCAATTGGCTGTTAATGATGTTATTTACTTGAGATGCATCAACATTGTCCCTTTTCACGGTGCGGCTGATTTGCAACTCAGGCGAAATATCCACCACTAAAGTCCGATTGACTAACCTATCTAACCCGTTCTCAAATAGCAAGGGCACGACCATAATTACATAGGCAGAGGTTGCTTTTTCTACCTGTGCTAGCATTTCTTGGCGGATCATCGGGTGCAATAGCTGGTTTAACCATTCACGTTCTTCAGGGTGGCTAAATATCCGTTGCCGCAGTTTGGCGCGATCGAGTTCACCTTCTGGCGTTAATATCTCAGACCCAAAATGGCTAACAATGGCCTCAAGTCCTTTTGAATCCTGAGCGACAACGTCGCGGGCAACGATATCGGCGTCGACTAAGGTAATGCCTTCTGCAGCGAATAAATTGGCAACAGTCGTTTTACCGCTACCAATCCCACCCGTTAAACCAACAACAAATTTGGACATAACTTTCTCTTAAAAGCCAAGAAGGACGCATCTCTACTAGGAGCTAGAGCGCTTCGTTGCTAAGGCGGACTTCGTCCTGCGAGAATCTATAAGGGCGAAGCCCGTTCTGCATTTTCTAGCCGCTGCGTTTTTTGCAGCACCCTAGAAGGACTAAGTCCGCTCTATAGAGTTTCTAAATACCAATCAACAATCTGTTGTCCAAATAGCAAGGCTATCCAGCCTGCGGCAGCAATATAAGGCCCAAATGGGATGGGATTACCTTGCTTGAGGCGTTTACTGACAATCATAGTGATGCCGACGACTGCTCCGACTAAGGACGAAAGTAAAATGACCAGCGGCAGCATTTGCCAGCCGAGCCAAGCACCAAAAACGGCGAGCAGTTTAAAGTCCCCATAGCCCATGCCTTCCTTGCCAGTGAGGATCTTAAATAGCCAAAAAATGGACCACAAGCTTAAATAGCCTGCTGCCGCACCGATAATGGCATCGGTTGGGCTCGCAAAGGTATGATTTAGATTGATGATCAAGCCGAGCCAAAGTAACGGTAACGTCATTTGATCTGGCAGCAGCATCTCATCAAGATCGATACCAGTAAGGGCAATAAGTACAAATGTCAGTATGCTCGCAAAGACAAATTGCCAGCTTGGACCAAAGTGCCACGCTAAAGTCGCAACAAGTAGCCCTGTGATGAATTCAATTATTGGGTAGCGGGCGGAAATGGGGGCGTGACAAGCAGCGCATTTTCCCTTGAGCATTAACCAGCCGAATACAGGTAAATTATGCCAAGGTTTAATCGCCGTTTTGCACTTAGGGCAAGCAGAGCCCGGCACCACGAGATTATATTTTTCGGGGAAGCTATCTATAGGTGTATTGAGTTTATCAATACCGATTTTTGTGACTATCTCAGCGTGGTATTCCTGCAAATACTGATTACATTCTTGCTGCCATTCCCGTTTCATCATCACAGGATATCTGTGGATCACTACGTTTAAAAAACTGCCTATGGTGGCGGCAAAAATAAAGCTTAGCGTAATAAAGAGCCAAGGACTCTGATCAAAAGAGTGGCCCAAAAGAGAGATAAATTCTGACATTTAGTTTTCTTATTTTATTTGAATCGAATGAATTAACTGACGATTTTACCCATTTGGAAGATAGGAAGATACATAGCGACAATTAACCCGCCGACCACAGTACCTATGACTACCATCATAATAGGTTCAATTAGGCTTGATAAACCATCAACCGCATCGTCGACCTGCATTTCATAGATGGTTGAGACTTTATTGAGCATGTTATCCAGCGAGCCGGATTCTTCGCCAATCATCACCATCTGCACTAACATATCGGGGAAGAGCCCTGTGGTTTGCATCGCGACATTCATTTGCATCCCCGCCATTACCTCTTGGCGAATATTCAATATGGCTTTGCGATAAACTGCATTACCCGATGCGCCAGCGGCGGATTCTAAGCCATCAATTAACGGCACACCTGCAGCAAATGTGGTAGCTAAGGTGCGGGCGAAACGAGCCATGGCACCTTTGTGTAAAATCGGTCCAATGGCAGGGATTTTTAGCACGGCTTCGTCTACTCTATCTCGCACCATTTGCGAGTTTCGGTGTGCGCGTACAAACAAAAATACGCCGCCAACAATAGCGGCTAAAAAGATATACCAAGAGGATTGTAAGCCGCGGGAAATATGTAGTACCAGCTGTGTAAAGGCTGGCAGTTCTGCACCAAAGCCCTTAAAAATTTCCTCGAATTGAGGTACGACAAAGAGTAATAACAATGTCGTGACTAAAAGCGCGACTATGACGACCGCTGCAGGATAGAACATGGCTTTTTTAATTTTTGATTTTAGCGCTTCCGTTTTTTCTCTATAGGTGGCGACGCGATCGAAAACCAAATCGAGTGAACCTGAGTGCTCACCCGCGGCGACTAAGTCAACATATAATTCGTCGAAGTAACGTCTATGGGGGCGCATAGCATCGGATAAGGGAATACCCGATTGAATGTCGGTTAAAATAGTACCCAGTAATTCCCGCATTTTAGCTTTTTCATGGCCACGGCCGAGTAGTTCAAATGTCGTTACCAAAGGAACGCCTGCCGCCAACATAGTCGCGACTTGACGTGTCATCATGGCAATATCCATAGGGGTGATGTTGGCTTCACCTAATTTAAATAGTGGAGATGACTGCTTACGAACGCTCTTAGGGTTTACTCCTTGGGATTTTAGCTGGCTACGAATTTCGGCTGCGGTTGCACCTCTAAGCTCTCCTGCCGTTTTTTTGCCGTCGCGATTTATGCCTTTCCATTCGAAGGTATAGATTTTGGGCTGGCTTTTTTGCTCGGCTTTCTTGGTGCGAGGCTTTCTTGTTGTCGTTGCCGTAGCCATAAATGATTCCTGTAAATAAATCGTTCTAGATTTTTAGTTAACTGAACGCTGTGCTTGTAAAATAGTTTGGACTCTAAGATTCAAATATGCGAGTAATGATGCGCTATTGCCTGCATTTTAGACTTAGCTCTAGATGTCTAAAGATTGGATTTAGCCAAAACTGGTTACGCGATTGACTTCTGCGATGCTAGTAACACCGTGGATCACTTTTAATAATCCTGACTGACGTAAATCACGCATCCCTTGCGCTTTAGCTTGGGAGGCGATTTGTAAGGAGTTACCGCCTTCCATGATAGTACGCGCTATTTCATCGGACATCTTCATCACTTCGTAAATACCAACCCGGCCTTTGTAGCCGCCGGAGCAATGCTCGCAGCCCACAGGTTTAAAGGTAGTAAAGCCTTGGGTAATTTGTGCTTGGGCAAAACCTAAACGTAATAGTTCGTGCTCAGGTATGATTTCAGCCTGCTTACATTCGGGGCAAAGTCGACGCGCTAAACGCTGGGCAATAATCAGGTTAACTGAGCTGGCGATGTTATAACCGGGCACGCCCATATTGATTAAACGGGTCAAGGTTTCGGCGGCCGAGTTAGTGTGTAAGGTCGATAATACTAAGTGACCCGTTTGCGCCGCTTTAATGGCAATTTCGGCGGTTTCAAGATCGCGAATTTCACCCACCATCACCACATCGGGATCTTGGCGCAGGAATGAACGTAAAGCGGAGGCGAAAGTCAGGCCGGCTTTTAAGTTAATGTGGACTTGGTTTACGCCTTCAAGGTTTATTTCTACCGGATCTTCGGCGGTAGAAATATTACGCTCTTCAGTATTGAGAATATTTAACCCGGTATAGAGGGAGACGGTTTTACCTGAGCCTGTAGGGCCGGTCACTAAAATCATCCCTTGGGGTTTTGCTAACATCTCAAGGTAAAGTTTTTCTTGGTCGGGCTCGTAGCCGAGCTTTTCAATGCCCAATTGTGCGGAGGATGAATCCAAGATCCGCATTACAATTTTTTCACCCCACAGGGTCGGCAGGGTACTTACCCGAAAGTCGATGGACTTAGTGCGGGAAAGTTTCATCTTGATTCGACCGTCTTGCGGTACGCGGCGTTCGGCGATATCAAGTTTCGACATTACCTTTAATCGCGCCGATAAACGATTTGCAAGGCTAATAGGGGGTTCAGAGACTTCGTGTAAAATACCGTCGATGCGAAAACGAATGCGGTAGCGCTTCTCATAGGGTTCAAAGTGTAAATCCGAGGCGCCTTTACGGATAGCATCGGTTAGAATTTTATTGATATAGATAACAATAGGTGCATCATCACTACTCTCGCCTGCGGACTCTTCATTACGTCTGTCGGTATCTGTTATTTCAATATTGGCTAGAGCTGCTTCATCCATACCGCCTAAATCGAGACCGCTAATATCTACTTCGAGAATTTTCTCCAGTGCTTTGGCTAGTTTATCTTCTTCAACTAGAATCGCTTCGGCGTGGAGGCCTGCACTAAATTGGAAATCTTCGAGGGCGGTGATATTGGTCGGGTCGGATGTGCCTATATAGAGGCGATTTCCCCGTTTAAACAGGGGTAAGCAGCGGTGTTTCTCAATCAGTTTTTTATTGAGGAAGTCCTCAGGAATGGAAGCAAGATCAAACTCATTAAGATCGAGTAGTGGCGTGCCATATTCTTCATAGCAAAGCTCTGCAATAGCACGTGCTGAGACTAGTTTGCTTTGCACTAAGGTGCTGACCAACGCTTGCTTATTTTGGCGGGATTTTGTGATGGCGTTAGCCATCTGCTCTTCATTAAGCAGGCCCTTACGAATAAACAGGGTCGATAAACCTAAATGAAGACCTGTAGATGTCATATTTTCTAATTTATAATCAGCGTAAAAAACGAGGCGGTTAAAAATAAGTTATGTTTTAACCGCCGAAGTTTGAAAACTTAGTTGTTTACTAAATACCAGCACCTTCAACGCATTGTGGTGTTGTTGCGCCTGAACTTACGCTCACAGCAGCATAAGTGACTGTTCCGCCCGGCGCAACTGTAGCTGTTACTTGACAAGCACCATCACTGAATACGACAGCTCCGCCTACACCCTCATCAAAATTTGTAGCTGTACCTGCTAATTCAGGTAAAATGGCATCCACGGTATTGAAATTTGTACATCCAACACCAGTCTGAACACATGTTATCGCTTTAGATGTATATGCACTAACACCTTTCATTGCTGCACCACCGTGAGCTGAACCTACATAATCACGATATGCAGGGAGTGCGATAGCTGCCAAAATACCGATAATGGCAACTACGATCATTAGTTCGATCAGAGTAAAACCCTGAGCTTGTTTCTTTAAATTCATGGCCTTCATTTTTCTCTCCAGCTAACTATTTAGTGACTTACTGTGGTTGAATAGAGTGTTTAACCTAACCGCTGTTTTACTCTATAAATTGTGTTATCTCATCAAACTTTATAACTCATTTATGTCAATAAAATCATTTATATGATCTATGTAACATTAACAGTACACCGATGATCTTGAATGACCCATGTGTAATGACTCATGCTGATTTATCCAAGCTAGCTTTGCTAAATTAGCACTAAGTTAATGCTGGGTTAGCGCTTGTTTGAATAAATTGTTTCGGCAACCGCACCTTAGGCTAACGTTTTCAAAAATATGCCTCTCAAAAAACGTGAACTAGGCAATTTTAAAAAGAATCCCAGTGCTGACCTTAGGTGAGGTTGACCAAACGGCCATCTCGCCTTGGTAAAAGTTAGTACAAAGTTAGGTAAAAGGAAACAAAAATTAAGTATAAAGTACTAATAAAGTGTTGTTTTTGTATAAAAGGCTAACTTATCGACATGTTAGGTTATAACAACTTTTTGACAATGTCAGTTTAGCTGGCGTGTCTTTCGATGTTGTCAAATTGGTGACATGAAATAGTGGCGGGTTGGGTGCTTCGTGAGGGTGAATGCTGAGTATGATAGTACAGACGTAATTTCGTCATTTTGTTTGCTGGAGCCCTACAAAAAAATGCATTTCGCCTTAATATTTTATGAGTGGAATGTGCTTACGGTACTTTGCGAGAACATTCCACTGCCAGCTAACATCTAGCGGTTTTAAGCTTTTAATCTGAGTGATAAATCTAAGGCGCGAACATGCTTAGTGAGTGCGCCAACTGAGATATAATCCACCCCTGTCTTGGCGAATTCGGCTAGGGTATCTAAGGTGACATTACCAGAGACTTCAAGCTTAGCGCCGGCGCCTTTAGCTTTATATTGATTGTTCATTTCAACCGCTTCGACCATCTTAGTGATGTCGAAGTTATCTAACATTATGATATCTGTGCCAGAGTCGAGTGCTAAGGCGAGCTCTTCGAGTGACTCCACTTCGACTTCAACGGGTTTATTCGGGTACAAGCTGCGGGCGGTATCTACGGCTTGTCGAATACCGCCACAGGCCATAATGTGGTTTTCTTTAATCAAAAAAGCATCATATAAACCAATACGATGGTTTTTTCCGCCACCGCAGGTGACGGCATATTTTTGTGCCGTGCGTAGGCCTGGAATTGTCTTGCGAGTATCCAACAAACGAGTGTGAGTCCCCGCCAGTTTATCGACATAATGTTTGGTTAAGGTAGCTACGCCAGAAAGTGTTTGGATAAAGTTCATTGCCGTGCGTTCGCCAGTGAGAATAGCGCGCGCAGGACCTGATAATTCACATAATAGCTGGTTGGGTAATACTAGATCGCCATCATCCACATGCCAATGCAGTGCGACTTCGCCACCGAGTTGGTTAAAAACCTGCTCTGCCCATGCTTTACCACAAAAAACGCCTTCTTCACGGGTGATTAAAGTGGCTTCAGCGTACTTATCGGCGGGGATCAACATTGCTGTGATGTCGCCATAAGCGATGGCTTTGGTTTGATCGTTGATTTCGGTGCCACCTAAGTCTTCACTGAGGGCAGATTTTACTGATTGGCGGATATCATTTTCTAACATAAGCGGAGTCCTTGCATTACGGCCTACTTGCATTTTAGGTTAAGATTACCACGGCCTTAGGTCTCACGGAACAGGTTGGAAGATTGAGCAAAAGGAGTAAGCTGCAGCCTTATTTAAATTGAGAGTGGATGGTTTGCTCCATGATCTCAATGTTAAAAGAGAGCTCCGTCAGTAAGTTCCGTGCGCAGGGTTTCTTCTTTGCTTGGAGGAATACTGTTAGAGTAAGGCGGTATATGTGGCATAGAGGATAAGCTCATCATGCGGTTTGATTCGGGTTGGTGTGATAGTGCGAGGCGTTGTGAGTCGCCACATTTTAATCAACGTCCCTTGAATGAAGTGAGTTTGTTAGTGATCCACAATATTAGTCTGCCCGCAGGCTGCTTTGGATTACCTTACATTGATCAATTATTTCAAGGGTGTTTAGATACTAATGCCGATTCCAGCTTTGCACCGTTGCTGGGCTTGCAAGTGTCGGCGCACTTTTTGATCCGCCGCAATGGCGAGCGTGTCCAATATGTAAGCTGTAATGACAGGGCTTGGCATGCTGGGGTGTCTCGTTATGGTGAGAGAGAGAATTGTAATGATTTTTCCATTGGTATTGAACTGGAAGGCACAGATACTGAGCCTTACACTCCTGAGCAATATCAGTCACTCATCGAGTTAACACAAGCCCTACTGGTAGAATATCCATTGCTGAGTATTGAACGGATTGTGGGTCATTGTGATATTGCGCCAATACGGAAAACGGACCCAGGGCAAAGTTTTGATTGGGAAGGATATTTAGGCAAGTTAAAGGAATATACTCAGGCGTTGCGCTCTTAGTTAATCACTTAACTTTTTGGATTTTAGACGTATTCCATATAAACCTAGACTATTTATGGACAAATTATAGAGGTACAGCCCATGGCATTATTTTCACTCTTGGTCGCCATTTTAGTGGAGCGACTTAAATTTCTTCCTTCATCATGGCAATTTGATCGTTTACTGCAATCCTATCAGACAACATTTTTTGGTGATAAAGCGTCACTGACAAGCGTGATGATGGCGTTGGCGTTAGTGCTACCAGCCTTGTTGGTATATGTTTTATCTTGGTTAGTGGCGGGAATGTTTTGGGGCTTATTAAGTTTAGCACTATGGATTGTTGTGGCCGTGGTTTGTTTTAACCATCAGAAACAGCGTGATATTTTCAAAAAGTATATGCAAGCGGCTTGTCGCTCAGATGTCCAAGCTTGTTACCATTATGCTGCCGAACTCGATTGTAGCGAGTGTTTAGATGCAGTGTCCGAGAAAGACCTAGGTGCCAAAGTGGGTCAAAGTGTTGCTTGGATTAACTATCGTTATTATGGTGCAGTGGCGCTGTTTTTCATTTTTTTAGGTCCAGTCGGTGCAGTACTGTATTGCACGGTACGTTTTTATGCCGAAGAGAATGCCCGTAAATCTCTAGAGCTACCCTTAGTCAACGAAGTGATTACGCTACTGGATTGGTTACCGAGCCGGATTTTCGCCTTTGGTTATGCCTTAAGTGGCCAATTTAGTGAAGGTTTAGCGGCGTGGCGCCGTAATGGATTGACCTTAAATGTGAGCGCTCGCACTGTGGTTGCTGAAACGGCATTAGCGGCACAACCTTTACCAGAGGTCGCAAGTGCACCTATATGTGTACAATCAACCTTAGCATTATTAGTGCTCAGTAAACGTAACTTTACACTTATTGTTGCAATACTTTCATTACTGACTATTTTTGGATTGGTGAGTTGAAAGAAGGACGCTTCGCAGCGAGAATCGAGAACGCTTCGCTGCTAGGGCGTCGCTGTGCTCCTTCTAGTCTAGAACCTAGAATCTATCCGCTGCGCTTTTGGCAGCGCCTAGTGGGGCGAAGTCCGTGCTTTTGTCAAATGGTCTGACCCCATAAACATTTTTTTCCGCTATGCTCTCTCTTCGTGAGTGCTTTTGATCGAGATCGCTTTTAAGGAGTGATCTTCAATCTGGACATCAAAACGCTGATTTGATAAAGTGCGCTCACTCAAAAAAATTGGTAAGACCAATTTACAACGGAGCTGAGCGCCTGATGGCCTATAGTAAAATTAATCAGCCAAAAATTTCTGACGTGATCATGGCGCAATTAGAGCAAATGATCTTAGAGGGGAGTTTACAGCCCGGTCAGAAGTTACCGCCTGAACGCGAACTGGCGATCCAGTTTGAAGTGTCTCGACCTTCTTTGCGTGAAGCTATTCAAAAGCTTGAGGCAAAAGGACTGTTAATGCGCCGCCAAGGCGGTGGTACTTATGTCAAAGAACAACTCTGGCAGACCCTTGCCGATCCTATTGTTGAACTGATGAATTCAGATCCAGAAAGTCAGTACGACTTACTGGAGTTCCGCCATGCCACCGAAGGCATGATGGCCTATTTTGCGGCCCTGCGTGGTACCGACGCCGATATGCAAAATATCAAGCGTATGATCCTTGAGGTGGAAGCCGCCACCGATATCGAACAAAAAGCTGCTGCGATTGTGCGTTTTTATCGTGCTGTGGCGGAAGCGTCACATAACGTGGCTATGTTACACCTCGTTCTTAGTTTAACCCCTGTGCTGCATCAAAATGTGGCGCAAAACCTGGAGCTTTTAAGCCGCCGCGAAGAAGCTTCTACTATGGCTAACGATCACAGACGGGCCTTGCTCGCTGCCATCGTTCGTCGTGATCCCGACGCCGCCAGAGAAGCCTCGAATGAACACTTAAGTTACATCGAAGAGGTGATGTTATCTGTGCGGGAAGAAGATAGCCGGTTGCAGCGAAGCTTGCGCCGTTTAAAGAGTGGCGCTTAAGTTCTGTGATTTAGCTGCCAGCTAAATCGGAATATGCCGCAAACACCATTCATTATCATGTATATAGAGAAGGACAGTGTCATGTCTGAAGATATGCTACAAGACGTAGATCCGTTAGAGACTCAGGAATGGGTTGATGCCCTGCAAGCCGTGTTGGAACAGGAAGGCCCAGAGCGCGCGCATTTTTTACTAGAAAAGCTGATCGATAAAGCGCGTCGTAATGGCACTCACTTGCCTTATAACGCCACAACGGCTTACCTGAACACTATCCCTGCGGGTCAAGAGCCGCACATGCCTGGCAACCAAGAGATGGAACGTCGCATTCGCGCCATCATCCGTTGGAACGCTTTAGCTATGGTGCTTCGTGGTTCTAAGAAAGATTTAGAATTAGGCGGCCATATTTCAAGCTTCGCCTCAAGCGCGACTATTTATGACGTATGTTTTAACCACTTCTTCCGCGCACCCAATGAAAAAGACGGTGGCGATTTAGTGTATTTCCAAGGCCATATCGCCCCTGGTATTTATGCGCGTTCATTCTTAGAAGGTCGCTTAAGCGAAGACCAACTGGCTAACTTCCGTCAAGAAGTGGATGGCAAGGGCCTGTCTTCATACCCACATCCAAAACTGATGCCGGATTACTGGCAATTCCCAACAGTTTCTATGGGCTTAGGTCCTATCCAAGCGATTTATCAGGCGCGTTTCCTGAAATATCTGACTGACCGTGGTCTGAAAGATTGTTCAGCACAAACCGTTTACTGTTTCTTAGGTGACGGTGAGTGTGATGAGCCAGAAGCTTTAGGTGCGATTGGTTTAGCGGCCCGTGAAGAATTAGATAACTTAGTCTTCATCGTTAACTGTAACTTACAGCGTCTTGATGGCCCTGTACGTGGTAACGGTAAGATCATCCAAGAACTTGAAGGCGAATTCCGCGGCGCAGGCTGGGAAGTCGTTAAAGTGATTTGGGGTCGTTACTGGGATCCATTATTGGCCCGTGACACTAGCGGTAAGTTACTGCAGTTAATGGAAGAAACCGTTGACGGTGAATACCAAAACTGTAAAGCCAAAGGTGGCGCTTATACTCGCGAACACTTCTTTGGTAAGTATCCTGAAACGGCCGAAATGGTGGCTAACATGTCAGATGATGACATTTGGCGTTTAAACCGTGGCGGTCATGATCCTGTGAAAGTGTACGCTGCCTTAGATCACGCACAAAAAACCAAAGGTCGCCCAACGGTGATTTTAGCTAAGACTGTAAAAGGTTACGGCTTAGGTGATGCGGGTGAAGGTAAAAACATCGCTCACAACGTGAAGAAAATGGGTATTGAGTCTATCCGTTACTTCCGCGATCGTTTCAATATTCCGATCCCAGATGACCAGTTAGAAGATCTGCCTTTCTATCACCCAGGTCCAGATTCTGAAGAAGTGAAGTACATGATGAGCCGTCGTGAAGCGCTGCATGGTAGCGTGCCACAACGTCGTCAAAAGTTCACCGAAGAGATGGAAGTGCCGTCACTGAAGATTTTCGATTCGATTTTACAGGGCTCTAACGGCCGTGAAATTTCATCGACTATGGCATTCGTTCGTGTTCTGACAGCTCTGCTGAAAGACAAGAAAATTGGCAAAAATATTGTGCCAATTATTCCTGACGAAGCTCGTACTTTCGGTATGGAAGGTTTGTTCCGTCAAGTGGGTATTTATGCTCACGAAGGCCAAAAATATATTCCGCAGGATTCTGACCAAGTTGCTTACTACCGTGAAGATAAAACCGGCCAAGTATTGCAAGAAGGGATTAACGAACTCGGCGCTATGTCTTCATGGGTATCAGCAGCGACGAGCTACTCAGTCAACGATACACCTATGATCCCGTTCTACATCTACTACTCAATGTTCGGTTTCCAACGTATTGGCGACATGGCTTGGGCTGCGGGTGATATGCGTGCTCGTGGTTTCTTAGTCGGTGGCACTTCAGGTCGTACAACGCTTAACGGCGAAGGTTTACAGCATCAAGACGGTCACAGCCACGTATTGGCGAACACTATCCCTAACTGTATTACTTACGATCCAACATACGGCTACGAAATCGCCGTTGTGGTACAAGATGGTATCCGTCGTATGTACGGCGAAAATCAAGAAGATATCTTCTACTACTTGACCACAATGAACGAAAACTATGAGCAACCAGCCATGCCAGAAGGCGCGGAAGTGGGCATAGTGAAAGGTATCTACAAGTTAGAAACGGTTGCGGGTTCAGGTAAAGGCAAAGTTCAGTTAATGAGCTGTGGCACTATCCTTGAACAAACTCGTAAAGCGGCGCAAGCACTGGCGAAAGACTTTGGTATTACTGCCGACGTATTCAGTGTGACCAGCTTTAACGAATTGACTCGCGATGGTCAAGCCGCTGAACGTTGGAACATGCTGCACCCAACCGAAACGCCAAAACAAGCCTATATCAGCCAAGTGATTTCAAGTGATGCACCTGCAATCGTCGCGACTGACTATATGAAGATTTACGGCGAACAGTTACGTGCTTATATTCCTACCGATTACAAAGTGTTAGGTACTGACGGTTTCGGTCGTTCAGACAGCCGCGAGAATCTGCGTCACCACTTCGAAGTGGACGCTAAGTTTATCGTTATTGCGGCACTGAAATCACTGGTTGATCGCAAAGAGCTGCCTGTCGATGTGTTAGCAAAAGCCATTAAAGAATATGGTATCGACGCTGACAAGATCAATCCACAGTACGCGTAAGAGGCAATGAAAATGGCTGAATTAAAAGAAGTTTTTGTTCCTGATATCGGCGGCGATGAAGTGCAAGTGATCGAAATTTGTGTGGCTGTGGGTGATACCCTAGCGGCAGAAGAATCGATTCTTACCGTCGAAAGCGACAAGGCGACTATGGATATTCCAGCGCCTTTCGCCGGTGTTTTAGCCGAATTGAAAGTGGCTGTGGGCGATAAAGTATCTGAAGGTACTTTGATTGCTATGATGCAAGCGGCGGGCGCGGCAGCAGCCGCTCCGGCTCCAGTTGCAGCACCCGCTCAGGCGGCACCAGCATCTGCACCAGTTCAAGCGGCTCCTGCCCCTGTGGCTGCTGCTCCTGCGACGGGCGCAACCAAAGTGGTTGAAGTGACAGTACCAGATATCGGTGGCGACACAGATGTATCGGTTATCGAAGTCCTGGTTGCTGTCGGTGACAAGATTGAAGTTGATAGCGGTTTAATTACCCTAGAAACAGACAAAGCGACGATGGACGTGCCATCACCTTTCGCGGGTGTGGTTAAAGACGTTAAAGTTGCGGTTGGCGATAAAGTGTCGCAAGGCTCTTTAGTCATCATGCTTGAAGTGGGCGGCGCTGCACCTGCAGCCGCGCCAACCGTTGCTGCCCAAGCGGCTCCAGCCGCGACGGTTGCACCAGTGGCCGCAGCACCAGCTGCACCAGCGGCAAGCGTGGTTGCGGTAAAAGAAATTCAAGTGCCGGATATTGGCGATGCCAGCAATGTCGATGTGATCGAAGTGCTAGTCTCTGTTGGTGATGAAATCACTGCCGACCAAGGTTTGATCACCCTTGAAACTGACAAAGCCACCATGGAAGTGCCAGCGCCATTCGCCGGTAAACTGCTGTCTTTGACTGTTAAAGTGGGTGACAAGGTTTCTCAAGGTAGCGTTATTGCGACGATTGAGACTACTTCTGTTGCAACAGTAAGTGCGGGTGCAGCTCCTGCAGCGGTAGCTCAAGCTGCTGTTCCAGCTCCAGTGAGCGCTGCACCTGTTGCAGCCCCAACACCTGCAAGCCGCCCTCCAGTACCACATCACCCAAGCGCAGGTACCCCTGTGTCTACCGGTGCAGTACATGCGTCTCCTGCAGTACGCCGTTTAGCCCGTGAGTTTGGTGTCGACTTGACCCAAGTGACAGGTTCTGGCCGTAAAGGTCGCATCATGAAAGAAGACGTGCAGGCGTATGTGAAATACGAACTGTCGCGTCCGAAAGCGACTGCCGCAACTTCTGTTGGTTCAGGTAATGGCGGTGGTCTGCAAGTGATTGCAGCACCTAAAGTTGATTTCAGTAAGTTTGGTGAAGTGGAAGAGATTCCATTAAGCCGTATCCAGAAGATTTCTGGTCCTAACTTACACCGTAACTGGGTGACTATCCCTCACGTGACTCAGTTCGATGAAGCTGATATCACTGAAATGGAAGAGTTCCGCAAGCAGCAAAACGATGTAGCGGCGAAGAAAAAAGCCGATTACAAGATCACGCCTTTAGTGTTTATGCTGAAAGCTGTGGCTAAAACGTTGCAACAGTTCCCTGTGTTCAACTCGAGCTTAAGCTCTGATGGCGAATCACTGATCCAGAAGAAGTATTTCCACATCGGTGTGGCGGTTGATACGCCAAACGGTTTGGTTGTGCCTGTCGTGCGTGACGTGGATAAGAAAGGCGTTATCGAGTTATCTCGTGAACTGGCTGATATCTCTATCCGTGCCCGTGATGGCAAGCTGAAATCTGCTGATATGCAAGGTAGCTGTTTCACCATTTCAAGTTTAGGTGGTATTGGCGGTACGGCGTTTACGCCTATCGTGAACTACCCTGACGTGGCGATTTTAGGTGTGTCTAAATCTGAAATTAAGCCTAAGTGGAATGGTAAAGAGTTCGAACCTAAATTGATGTTGCCGCTGTCACTGTCATACGATCACCGCGTGATCGATGGTGCCATGGCTGCACGTTTTAGTGTAACGCTGTCAGGAATTCTGTCCGATATTCGTACTTTGGTTCTGTAAGCATATAAGGCTGCTCATCTTGAGCAGCCTTTTGTTTATTGTGATCAGTATCAAACACAGGTTAAAATGCGCCCACCTTACGCGCTGGCGCATTTTCGGTTGGCAGGATAGCTCCTCCAACGGATTGAATGAGAATTAGAGGAAAACATGAGTAACGAAATCAAAACTCAGGTAGTGGTATTAGGTGCAGGTCCTGCAGGTTATTCTGCGGCTTTCCGTGCTGCTGACTTAGGTCTGGAAACCATCATAGTTGAACGTTTTAGCACTTTAGGTGGCGTGTGTCTTAACGTGGGTTGTATCCCATCTAAAGCCTTACTGCACGTTGCTAAAGTTATCGAAGAAGCCAAAGCGGTTGCCGCTCACGGTGTGGTCTTCGGCGAGCCAACTATCGATTTAGATAAGTTACGTGGCTTTAAAGAAAAAGTCATTGGCCAATTAACTGGCGGATTGGGCGGCATGTCCAAAATGCGTAAAGTTAACGTGGTTAACGGTTTTGGTAAATTCACTGGCCCTAACACGCTAGAAGTGACTGCTGAAGATGGCACTGTGACTAAAGTGACTTTCGAGCAAGCGATCATTGCTGCGGGTTCTCGCCCAATCAAACTGCCATTTATTCCGCATGAAGATCCACGTATTTGGGATTCGACTGACGCATTAGAACTGAAAGAAGTTCCAGGCAAGTTGTTAGTGATGGGCGGCGGTATTATCGGTCTAGAAATGGGTACTGTGTACGCTTCTTTAGGCAGCCAAATCGACGTGGTTGAGATGTTCGACCAAGTGATCCCTGCGGCTGATAAAGATGTGGTTCGCGTATTTACTAAGCAAATCAAGAAGAAATTCAACCTGATCCTTGAAACTAAAGTCACAGCGGTCGAAGCCCGTGAAGACGGTATCTATGTTTCTATGGAAGGTAAGAGCGCGCCAACTGAAGCTGTTCGTTACGATGCCGTATTAGTGGCTATTGGCCGTGCACCTAATGGCAAGTCGTTAGATGCTGAAAAAGCAGGTGTTAACGTTGATGAGCGTGGCTTTATCAAGGTTGATAAGCAACTGCGTACTAACGTACCGCACATTTATGCTATCGGCGACATCGTTGGTCAACCAATGTTGGCTCACAAAGGCGTGCACGAAGGCCACGTAGCGGCTGAAGTTATCGCTGGCATGAAGCACTACTTCGATCCAAAAGTCATCCCATCAATTGCTTACACTGACCCTGAAGTAGCTTGGGTTGGTTTGACTGAGAAAGAAGCGAAAGAGCAAGGTATTGCTTACGAAACCGCAACTTTCCCATGGGCTGCAAGTGGTCGTGCTATCGCGTCTGATTGCTCTGAGGGCATGACTAAGCTGATTTTCGATAAAGACACTCACCGCGTGATCGGTGGTGCTATTGTGGGTGTTAACGGCGGCGAGCTGTTGGGCGAAATCGGTCTAGCGATTGAAATGGGTTGTGATGCTGAAGATTTAGCATTAACCATTCACGCTCATCCAACACTGCACGAATCAGTAGGCTTAGCGGCTGAAATGTACGAAGGTTCTATTACTGATTTGCCAAACCCAAAGGCAAAGAAAAAGTAATTTAGCTGTCGATTAAAAAAGCGCTCATTTGAGCGCTTTTTTATTGCCTGTATTTTTTTGTAACTTTTATGTAAACAAGCGGATGAATTGAAGGGATTGAGCTGCTACAGTACAGTTAAGGTATGCGGTAAGTTGTCACATGCAAACAAAAATAATTAGAACAATTCTGACATGTTTCATCCTTTCACTGATTAGCGTCCATTCGGCTTGGGCGGGCGGCTTTGTGCAGCGTGTTTTTACCGATAGAGACGGTTTAGCTGTCACCAGCATCCGAGGTTTAGCCTTAGATGACTATGGTTTTGTATGGGCAGCGACTGAGCAGGGCTTGTATCGGGTCAGTAATTCTAAGGTGCGGCGCATTGATAAAATTGGCACGGAATCACGGCTTGCGGATGACTTTTTAACGACAGTGGTAAACATCGACCGAGACAAGTTATTGGTCAGCACCAATGCCGCGATTTACCTTTACGATATAGTACAAAATCAATTTACCGCGTTTGGTTCTCCCTATCTATTCCCGCAGTTTCCAGGTGGTGCGCTGATATCGGCAGCCCGCAAGAATAGCAAAACATGGCGATTATTAATTGATAATGGTCAGATCTATGAGTTTTCCCCTTCAAAGTCAGAACTTCGCCTTATCACTCAATTAGCTGTTAATCGCGACCTTCCTTGGCGCAAGTTATTGCTTATGCCCAATGGACACATGTTGGTTGCGGGGCAGTTGCAACTAGAGCTCCTCGATAACAAGGGCGAACGGCTGTTCCAATACCCTTGGACCGAATCTATGGGCAGTATTCTCGATATGTTGGAGGATACTCAACATAGGATCTGGATTGCGACAGGGCGTGGTGTTTATCAATTAGATCAAATCGCTCATCAAATTACACCTGTGCCAGAATTACCCGATTGGAGCACAGCGATCATTGAAGATGCTAAAGGGTATTTGTGGTTTGCCAGTCGTATTGGCTTGTTAAAATGGTCGCCTGAGACGCGGTTGATTGAGAATTATCAGCAAGAGTTGAAGGCTGAGGCCAACATGGAAACGCTGAAAGCCATGTTGTTTGATGATGCAGGCTTGATGTGGGTTGGAGGCTCTGGTGATGGATTGGCATTGTTAGCGTCACCGCCTGATTTCATTCTTGATACTTATGCGGCAGATGAACCCTATCAGCTGAGCGATGCCATGACTTGGTCTGTACATGCCAGTGATGAAGGGGTTTGGCTCGGTTCTTCTAGTTTAGATTTTGTTGCTAAGGGCAGTAAAAAAGCGGTTAACATTCCGATTGAGGGGTTTAATCCCCACGAAAGTATTTATGATATTAGTGAGTTTGAGGACCATTATTTACTGATCTCAACAACCAGTGGTCTTTTTGTTATTGATAAAGAGACCTTGCAAGGCAGCAGTTTTTCTAAATGGACTCACGGTCAGGATGACTTTAAAAATAAGCTCATATATAAAACTTATCGGGATCCCAAACTGAAAGGACGCGTCTGGATTGCGACTACCACGGGACTCTATTTTTGGGAAATGGGACTCTATGAGCCCCAGCCATTTGATATTGATAAGTCATCGAACGAATTTGATGGCCCCAAGCGGCCAGTGATCCGCACGATTTATCGCAGCTCTGACGGTCGTCTTTGGGTTGGCGGTAAAAAAGTCTTTGGTTACATAGACAGTCAAAATGAGTTTCATGATCAACGGCACTTATTTAATGCTTTTGCGGCACAACCAACGATTAGCCATATTGAAGAAATGTCCCCGGGAATTATCTGGTTTGGTTCCTATGAAAAAGGTTTGTTTGAATATAATCAGCAGGCGGAATCGTTAGTTTCACTGACTTCCGAATGGCAATTAAATTGTAGTTCAGTGTTTTTTATTCAAAAGACCCCTAAGTCAAATCTTGTGGGTTGTGCTGATTCTTTGATTCGTCAGGATATTCAAACAGGCAATATTGCCATGTTTAATCAACTCGATGGTTTGATTTCCGATGAAATGAACGAGGGCGCTTATTTTTATTCACCAAAAACAGGCTTTTACTTAGGAACACCTGAAGGTGTGATGCGACTCGATGTCAATAGACTGGTCAACCGTATAACCGATGACCATGTGATGCTTGAATCTGTCTCTGTGTACTATAACAACACGACAGAAGTATCCTTGTTGCCGCGTAACCTGATGACCATCAAACCCGATGCGAATATGGTGAGTTTTCAAATCACTAACTTAGATTATCTCGATGATTCGCCAATCCAATTTAAATACCGATTACGTTATCAGGATGAAGATAGCCATTACGTTTTGTTGCAGGGGGAATCTCAGATCAACCTCGCAGGATTAGCTGCGGGTGGCTATGTTTTAGATATTTTGAGTCAAGTTAATGGGATATGGTCAGATAAGCCGTTCTCTTATCCTTTTTATGTTGAGCAGCATTGGTGGTTATCCCAAGGTTTTAAAGGTATTTTGCTGCTGTTATTTTCAATTATTGCTTTAAGTCTTGCTTGGTATCGACAACGACAGATCAATACATTTAAGCAGATGAATCTGGCATTAACGGAGAGTGAGGACAGGTTAAGGCAGTCTTTGCGCGGCAGTGACTCAGATCTCTGGGAGTGGCATAAAAATACTCAGGCATTTCACCTTGATAATCGCGGTTCGGTGCTTGGTACGCATGCCAATGAGATTGTGGTGAGCTTAGAGGATTTGCCTGTGCATCCGCAGGATAGGGAGAAAGCTCTCGCTCAGTGGGACAACATGATGGCGGGTGAGATTGACCGATTCGAGGCCGAATATCGCTATCAGCGTAAGGACGGTAATTGGGGATGGCTGAGGGTTAGAGGGCGGCCAGTTGCTCGCAATAAGCACTCAAATGAAATTGAACGGGTCGCGGGTATTTATAGCGATATTACTGTGCAACGCCAGCTAGAGGATGAAATTAATTTATTGGCGAAAGCGTTTGGCAATACCTCTGAAGGTGTGTTGATTTTAGATGTCGAAGGCGGTATTCGCGTTGCGAATTACGCTGCGCAACAAATTATTGGTATAGATTCTGACGACTTAGTCGGGCAACCATTTGCACAATTCGTACAGATGAATGACGGATTAGCATCGGAAATCAAGCAACTTCTCCGTGATAGTCAGTCTTGGACTGGAGAGCGGGAGTTAATCCGCGCCAATCAGCAACTTTTTCCTGTGTGGCTAAACGTTTCGGTGATGCAAAGCATTAACGGGAAAGTAACCCACTATGTGGTGGTATTTTCTGATATTACGGAGCGTAAACGTACTGAAGCCGATTTACGCCGTTTGGCTAATTACGATGTGCTTACTGGGTTGCCAAATCGCTCCTTATTTTCTAGCCGTCTATTACAGTCGATTCAAGCTGCGCAGCAAACAGGTGAGAAACTGGCGCTACTGTTTTTAGATCTCGATAGATTTAAGCATGTTAATGATTCCTATGGTCATAGCATGGGCGATGCTCTGTTGGTCGAAGCATCAAGCCGACTGCAATCTTGTATTTCCAGCGAGCATTTACTCTGTCGTTTTGGTGGCGATGAATTTGTGATTTTACTCCGCAATGCAAACAGCATTGACGATATTAACCATGTCGCCGAGCGCCTGTTGGAGCAAATTGTCGCGCCCTTTAAGTTGTATGGTCGGGAATTTTATATTTCGACCAGCATAGGCATCAGTATTTGGCCCGACGATGCGGTGCAGCCAGAGGCTTTTATCAAGAATGCCGATCTTGCTATGTACCATGCCAAAGAAGAAGGGCGAGGGAATTTCCAATATTATTCCTCGGAGCGTAATGCTCAAGCCCTCTATCATTTACGGCTTGAGGCCGATTTACGCAAAGCCATAGAACGACAAGAGTTCGAGCTTTATTACCAGCCGCAAATTGATATTTTGCGTAATGATAAGCTCATAGGAATGGAAGCATTAATTCGCTGGAAACATCCGCTGGACGGCTTTATTCGTCCCGATATTTTCATCAAAGTCGCCGAGGCCTGCGGTTTAATTGTTGATATTGACCGCTGGGTATTAAGACAAGCCTGTGTGCAGGGAGCCAATTGGACTAAGCGCTATGGCTCGGGCTTTAAGTTGTCGGTTAATATTTCGGCGGTGCATTTTAGGCAGCCAGATTTTATTGAAGATATCCAAAGAATTTTACAAGAAACCCAAATGCCAACAGCATCTTTAGGATTAGAAATCACCGAAGGCGTATTGATGAAGGAGTTGCATGTCGCTAAAGACCATCTTACTCGATTGAAATCTTTGGGGATCGAGGTTGCCATCGATGACTTTGGTACTGGGTATTCTTCACTGGCTTATTTGCGTAATTTTGAAGTCAATACCCTAAAAATTGATCGCTCCTTTTTGATTGATATCGCCACTAATACCGCAGATCAGGCGATTGTGAGCAGTATTATTGAATTAGCCCGTAACCTTAAATTAAATGTAGTTGCTGAAGGGATTGAGACGGTTGAGCAGTTAGAGCAAGTCTTTAGCCGTGGCTGTTATATTATTCAAGGGTATTATTTTGCTAAACCTATGTGCGTTGATGATTTTGAGCGCTATTTAGAGACAGATAACAAAATCGTCTCTATTGATCATTAAGCTAGAAACATAGTCTATTATTGGCTCGCGAATACTTAATATTTGTACAGCTGATGGGCAATCGTCTGCACGATATAAGCCAGTGAGCTTGAGATGTAAACGTTATCGTCTTCAGTGATGATGGATATTTTGTTTAGCAGTTTATTCAATTAAACTTCATCTGTTTGTATAAAGAGTACACAAACTTATCACTAGTCGGTCCAGATAAAATATGACTGACGGTTAAATCGATAAGTTTGTTAATATAACTCGGATTTTTATCCCATAAAAAGTAGCCTCACATGATGCGTCAACTACTCGCTTCTATTATTTTGTGTTTATGTGTTACCCCGTCTTTGGCTGCAGAGCGCCTTAAAATTGGTGTCGTACTCAGTGGTGGTGGTGCTAAAGGCGCCGCTCATGTGGGCGTGCTCAAAATATTAGAAGAACATAACATCCCCGTTGATTACATCGCGGGCACCAGCATAGGCGCCTATGTCGCTGGCATGTATTCACTGGGTTACAGTGCGAGTGAAGTGGAAGCTATCATGATGGGGGTCAACTGGGACAGTGGCTACTCGGACACCATACCGCGCAATATTTTGAGTTACAGGGATAAACAGTTACGCGACCGTTACAATATTCCGTTAAACATTGGCTATAACGAAGGCCAAGTGAGGGCTCCAAGTGGTCTGCTACGTGGACAGACTATGTCACAACTTTTACGTCAGTCGACAGATCTGGTACAGCAATTTGGTCATTTTGATGATTTAGCCATTCCCTACCGAGCGGTTGCAACCGACTTAGAAACTAGCTTACCTGTGGTGATTAGTCATGGCAGTATGGTTAAAGCCATGCAAGCGTCTGCAACTGTACCTGGTGCACTTCAGCCAGCACAAATTGAAGGCAAGTTATTGGTCGATGGTGGTATTGCTAATAACATGCCCGTCGATGTGGTTAAGGCCATGGGAGCCGATATTATTATCGCCGTCGATATTGGCTCGCCTCTGGTCAAAAAAGATAAATTAGACAGTACTATCGCAGTGCTCGATCAGCTCTCTAATTTTTTGACCAATGCCAGCACTGAAAAACAAAAACAATTACTGACAGATAAAGATGTATTGATCCGACCCGCGATTGACGCCCTCAGCACCACTGATTTCACTATTATGCCGCTGGCATTAACCCTTGGAAAAGAAGCCGCTAATGGTCAGCTTTATAAGTTGAGCAGCATGAGCGTGAGCCCTGAGGAATATGCCGCTTACGTCGAGGCTAAAAAAGCCAAAGGTAAATTATTAATGGCGGATGTACGTCATCCCATTAATGAAATCGTATTTGAAAACCAATCTAAGGTGAGTTTGAATCTCTTGACGGAAACCTTGGATATTAAACCTGGGCAAGCTGTATCTAAAGACGAGCTTAATGAGGCGTTAAAGCGTATTTACTCCCTCAATAAATTTGAACGTGTCGATGCTGAATTTGTAGAAGGTGAGGATGGCCGTATACTCACAGTCACCACTAAGGCTAAGTCTTGGGGGCCGAATTATTTCCAACTGGGCTTTAATTGGGAGGATGATTTTAATTCAGAATCTGCCATCAGTTTTGACATGGCTTATACCATGACTGATTTGACCTTTAATGGTGGCGAGTGGCGCAATGAGGTCAAACTCGGCATTGAAAAGTTGTTTGCAACTGAGTTCTATCAGCCTTTAGACAGGGACCAACAGTTCTTTAGCCGTGCCCGCTATCAATACGATACCCGTGATTGGGACTTATACGATAATAACAGTCGTATCTTAACCTTCGACAAGAAAACCCACACTATTGAATTAGGCATAGGTTATAACTACACCTTACAAGGGATGATTGAGTTAGGCTTAGTCGCAGAGAAGGGGTCGATAGTCAATGATGTTTGGCTAACGCAGGACTTAGATTTTAGTTCCTATGGTGCTTACTTTAGGTTCGGTTACGATAGCTTAGATAGCATTAGCTTTCCAACATCAGGTAATCGCGTAACCTTAAACGTTTACGTGCGCAATGAAGATTTCAATGACAGTATCGACGATAATCAAAACCAATTTAGTGTGCAAATAGAGGCCGACTGGAAAGGTGCCTTGAGTGTCGGTAACCACGCTTTTGTTGGTAAGGCATCAATTGCTACCAACAATAATGATGGTGTCAATACGCTGCATTTATCTGAGCTGGGAGGATTCTTAAACCTGTCTGGTTACCATAAAGACTCCATTATGGGCGCACATAAAGTGTTTGGGGCCTTTATTTATCAATATGATCTCGGGCGTGATGCACTAGGTATGACAGATTATCCTCTATACCTAGGTTGGAGCTTAGAGGCGGGGAATGTCTGGGACGAGCGCACTGACGTTACCCTGACCGATCTGATTTATGCATCGAGTCTTTATATCGGTACAGATACTTCCATGGGACCCGCAGCACTTGGTTTTGGGATCACAGATCTTGGCGATAAGTCTTTCTATTTATTTGTGGGTAAAAACTTCTAGTTTGATATTTGTGTAAAGGACTTAAGGGCATGACTGAGGTTGTGCCCTTACTTTTTGGTCGATGGAAAAACTATAAGCGTCATCCCTATGGAAGTTCTCTTGCCGAAATAGCTAAGAGTGTCGCTAAAGTGTCATATCCTTTTACAAAATCTTACTACTGTGAGGCGTGCCAAGATGCTAAGGTTTTGCGGGAAAAATAATAACTCTCAACGGAAGCTGGGGAAAACAATGAAGAAGATAAGCACACTGGCACTGAGTATCGCCTTGAGTTTAGGTTTAGCGGCTTGTAGTACTGAGCCTAAAACTGAAGCCGTCGCGGTGTCTGGCATTGAATTGCAAAACTTTGATGCCTCAGTTCGCCATCAAGATGATTTCTATTACAGCGTTAACGGAAAATGGTTGGCAAATACGCCTATTCCTGCTGACAAATCTAACTATGGCGCGTTTTCTGTGTTGTACGACCAAAGCCAAGATGCATTGAAGAAAATTATCGACGAAGCGGCCGCTAAAAAGAATCCTGCTGCAGGTTCGAATGAGCAGAAAATCGGTGATTTCAATGCCAGCTTCATGAATACCGATTTACTTGAAACCTTAGGTGTTACACCGCTTAAGCCATTGCTGGCCGATATCGCTGCCGCAAAAACGCACGCTGACTTACCCGCTGTTATGGGCAAATTACTGACGACGGGTTCTGGTATTCCTTTTGGTTTTTACGTCAATAATGACGCTAAAAACTCAACCCAGTATGCGGTGTATTTAAGCCAGTCGGGCCTTACGTTGCCTGACCGCGATTATTACCTAAAAGATGATCCTAAGTTTGCCGCTAATCGCCAAGCCATGGCCAAGTATGTGACAGACATACTGACCGAAGCGGGTTACAAGGACGCTAAACGTGCGGCTAAAAACGTCGCTGACATCGAAATGATGATCGCCAAAAGTCAGTGGAGCCGAGTCGAATCCCGTGATGCCAACAAGGCATACAACAAGTTAGATCGTGCTGAACTGCAAAAGTTAACCAGTCAATTCGATTTTAATGCCTTTGCTGCGAGTGCGGGCTTAGGCGATAAAGTGACTGAAGTGATCGTGCGTCAGCCCTCTTATTTTGAAAAACTCGGCGCCAGTTTCGAGACATTCCCTGTATCGGCTTGGCAGGATTATCTTGCGTTCCACTTAGTGGATAGCTACGCCGAGTTACTGAGTAAAAACTTTGTTGATTTGAACTTCGCCTTTAAGAGCAAAACCTTAATGGGTATCGAAGAGCAGCAGCCACGCTGGAAAAAAGCAGTTGATGGTGCTGACCAAGTGATTGGTGAGTTAGTGGGTGAAGAGTATGTTAAGCAATACTTCAAGCCAGAAGCTAAAGCGCGCATGGAAACCATGATCAAAAACTTGATCAAAGGTTTTGAAGTCAGCATTAATGAACTTGAGTGGATGACGCCAGAAACCAAAGTCGCCGCTCAAGAAAAACTGGCTAAATTTACCTATAAAATTGGCTATCCAGATAAATGGAAAGATTACTCAGGTTTAGATATCAAGGCTGACGAGTTAGTCGGTAACTACATGCGTTATGCTCAGTTTGAATATCAAGACATGATCAACAAGCTAGGCAAGCCAATTGATCGTACCGAATGGGGCATGACACCACAAACGGTGAATGCTTATTACAGTCCAGTGAAAAACGAAATTGTGTTCCCTGCAGCGATTCTGCAACCGCCATTCTTTAATATGGATGCCGATGATGCTGTTAACTACGGTGGTATCGGTGCCGTGATCGGCCATGAAATTAGCCATGGTTTTGATGACCAAGGTGCTAAGTACGATGGTGACGGCAACCTGCGTGATTGGTGGTCAGATAAAGACAGAGAAGAGTTCCAAAAACGCGGTAAGCAGTTGTCTGCGCAATACTCAGGTTATGAGGCAATGCCCGGTAAGTTTGTTAATGGTGATTTGACCTTAGGGGAAAACATTGGCGACTTAGGTGGTTTAACCGTAGCGGCACGCTCGTATTTGATGAGCCTTAACGGCAAACCTGCACCTGTGCTCGATGGTTTAACGGGCGAGCAACGCTTCTTTGTGGGTTGGTCGCAAGTATGGCGCCGTAATTACCGTGATGAAGAGCTGAGCCGTCGTTTGCTGACAGATCCGCATTCACCGAGCCATTATCGTGCCATGGGTACACCACGTAACGTGGAAGCCTTTTATAAGGCCTTCGAGATGAAAGAAGGCGATAAAATGTATTTAACACCAGATGAGCGTGTGAAAATTTGGTAATACATTCAGTAGATTGAAATAAGCAAAGCCAGACAATGTCTGGCTTTTTTATTGATGACAATAATCAATGATGCTGCCGATTAATGTCCATAACCTAAGGATTCAATTTTTGTGACTTTATTATCAGTGGCATACAGGCGACGCATTAAGCGTGTTGGTCCAAAGTCATAGGTCCATTCTTGATACTCAGTTGGCAACTTGCTGGGATCGATCACCCTGTCTCCGTTAGCGTTGAGATAAGTCGCGGGCAGACTGTATTCTCGAATATCACTGGGCGAGCCGCATTTATCCTGCACAGTCGTTAAAGTATCGCCCGTATTGATCACTTGTTGTTTACAGTGCATGGTCTCACCTGCGCTAGCGGGTAAACAGGTGGACATGAGTATTAAGCCCATGGGCAGTATTAAGGACAGGTACTTCACATTGAATTCCTTCTGGTGCATACACCATTGTGCTATTTATCCGTAGGGCAAAGACTAAGCTTATCCGCCCAGCAGAAACTCGGTGTGTTGTGACGTTATTTTGCCAAAATTGTTGTTAATGCCAACAAACTCTCGGCCTGATGATGGGCGATAATCCACTTGGCATCGCCTCTTTGTTCTGGCGCAGGGATCGCGACCGTTTGCATGTTGGCTGCTCTGGCGGCAATTAAGCCGTTAAAGGAATCTTCGATGGCAAGACAACAACGGGGATCAACATCTAACGCCTTAGCGCAATTCAAATAAACTTCTGGGTGGGGTTTACCATAGATTAGGTGTTCAGCCGATTCTATCGCCATAAACTTTTCACTGAGATCTAACTTCGTTAATACTGCTTGGATAATGGTGTTTGGGGATGAAGTCGCTAAGCCGATTTTAAGGCCAAGCGCTTGGCAGTGGTCAATCGTTTCGTAAACGCCCAGCATAGCTTCGCCGCTAACCAGAATTTCATTTGCAACTTTATCAACAATCGTTTGGCTGACCTTGGCATTATCATAGTGTGGCCAAGGTGCCTTGTGGTACCAATAATCGACGCATTGATCTATGCGTAAGCCCGTGGTTTGTTGAATCGTCTCTACCGTCACTGGCACGCCGAGTGCGGATAACACTTCATACTCGACTCGTTGCCATAGGGGTTCTGAATCGATTAAAACGCCATCCATATCAAAAATAACGGCTTGAATGCTAAGGGATGTCATTGGTACTCCGATGGACTAAGGAAATAACTGAGATATGCAGTAAATTAAGCCTGAGTGTAAGTTCTCGCACTGCATCTTAAAAGCCAAAATGCAGCAAGATGAGAAAAATTTATACCTATTTGCTCTCTGACACGGAAAATTGCTTGTTCGATTTAAAATTAATGAAACATTGTTAACTATTTGTAGTGTATGGTTTTTTGTCTGTTTTCAAACTATTGTCTAATTTCACTTGTTTTAATCTTCCCGTAAGTTGGCATTCGCCGCCGGATTTAGTCCTTATTTCGCTTTTTGCCGAGTGTGACCTGATTCATACTTTTGCAAAGCTGTAGTATACTGCAGGCCGGAAATACGGGTCGATCATGTCGGACTGTCAGCTTCAATTAAGAAGACGTGCAGTTTCGTTGTTAGAGCGCCAAACAAAGAGGAATGTTGCCGTGCTAGAAGCATATCGTAAACACGTCGCAGAACGTGCTGCAGAGGGCGTAGTCCCTAAGCCATTAGATGCACATCAAGTGGCTGAACTGGTTAAGTTAGTTCAAAATCCACCCGCAGGTGAAGAGGCTTTCGTTCTCGACCTGCTTGAAAATCGAATTCCCCCAGGTGTTGATGAAGCTGCTTATGTTAAAGCTGCTTTTTTAGATGCGGTTGCCAAAGGCACTGAAAAATCACCGATTCTGTCTGCTGAGCGTGCTACTGAGTTATTAGGCACAATGCAAGGCGGCTACAACATCGAACCTCTGATCGCGCAGCTGGATAATCCAGCGTTAGCACCTTTAGCCGTTAAAGCGCTATCTCACACTCTGCTGATGTTTGATTCTTTCCACGATGTGGTTGAGAAGATGGAAGCGGGCAATGAGTTTGCTAAGCAAGTGGTTGAAGCGTGGGCGAATGCAGATTGGTATTTAAGCCGTCCAAAACTGGCCGACAAAGTCACTCTGACAGTATTTAAAGTTTCTGGTGAAACCAACACCGATGACCTGTCACCTGCACCAGATGCATGGTCACGTCCTGATATCCCATTGCACGCGTTAGCTATGCTGAAAAACGCCCGTGATGGTATCGAGCCTGATGTTGCTGGCGCCGTTGGCCCAGTGAAAAAAATCGAAGCATTAAAAGCACAAGGTCATCCATTAGTATATGTGGGTGACGTTGTGGGTACGGGTTCATCACGTAAATCTGCGACTAACTCAGTACTGTGGTTTATGGGCGATGATATTCCATTCGTACCCAACAAGCGCGCTGGTGGTTTCTGCCTTGGCGGTAAAATTGCACCGATTTTCTTCAACACTATGGAAGATGCGGGCGCACTGCCAATCGAGCTTGATGTGAACAAGATGGAAATGGGCGATGTGATTGACATCTACCCATACGCCGGTGTGGTTAAGCGTCACGATAGCGACGAAGTAATTTCAGAATTCAGCTTAAAAACGGAAGTCTTGTTAGACGAAGTTCGTGCTGGTGGTCGTATTCCATTGATCATCGGTCGTGGTTTAACTGACAAAGCCCGTGACGTATTAGGCTTAGGGTTATCTGACGTCTTTGTACGTTCTCAAGATGTCGCTGATACCGGTAAAGGTTATACACTTGCGCAGAAGATGGT
This sequence comes from Shewanella sp. NKUCC01_JLK, assembly GCF_019345615.1. NCBI lineage: Bacteria > Pseudomonadati > Pseudomonadota > Gammaproteobacteria > Alteromonadales > Shewanellaceae > Shewanella > Shewanella sp. NKUCC01_JLK. The sequence continues at coordinate 110,656 of NZ_JAHKRD010000022.1, forward strand.
CGGTAAAGCTTGTGGCGTAGCGGGTGTGCGTCCTGGTCAATACTGCGAACCTAAGATGACGTCTGTCGGTTCACAAGACACAACAGGTCCTATGACCCGTGATGAGCTGAAAGATTTAGCTTGTTTAGGTTTCAGTGCTGATTTGACTATGCAGTCATTCTGTCACACTGCGGCTTATCCAAAGCCAGTGGATGTGAACACACATCATACTCTGCCAGATTTCATCATGAATCGCGGCGGTGTATCACTGCGTCCAGGTGATGGTGTTATCCACTCATGGTTAAACCGTATGCTGCTACCAGATACAGTTGGTACGGGTGGTGACTCACATACGCGTTTCCCAATTGGTATTTCATTCCCAGCGGGTTCTGGCTTAGTAGCGTTTGCTGCTGCGACTGGCGTTATGCCACTCGACATGCCTGAATCCGTATTAGTGCGTTTCAAGGGCAAAATGCAACCGGGTATCACACTGCGTGATCTGGTTCATGCTATCCCATTAAAAGCCATTGAACTGGGCATGCTGACCGTTGAGAAGAAAGGTAAAGTAAACATCTTCTCTGGTCGCGTACTGGAAATCGAAGGTCTTGAAACCTTGAAAGTTGAACAAGCTTTCGAACTGTCAGATGCTTCAGCTGAGCGCTCTGCTGCCGGTTGTACCATCAAGTTAGACAAAGAACCTATCATTGAATACCTGAACTCAAACATCATCATGCTCAAGTGGATGATCGCTGAAGGTTATGGCGATCGTCGTACGATTGAACGTCGTATCAAAGGCATGCAAGAGTGGTTAGCCAATCCTGAGCTGATGAGTGCCGATAAAGATGCTGAGTACGCTGCAGTAATCGAAATCGACCTAAATGACATCAAAGAGCCAATCCTGTGTGCGCCAAACGATCCTGATGATGCCGTTTTACTGTCATCTGTTGCGCAAACTAAGATTGATGAAGTGTTCGTAGGTTCTTGTATGACCAACATCGGTCACTTCCGCGCAACCGGTAAGATGCTAGACAAGTTTGCTAAAACCCTGCCAACACGTCTGTGGATCGCACCACCGACTAAAATGGATAGAGATCAGCTGACTGAAGAAGGCTACTACGCGATTTTTGGTCGTGTAGGTGCGCGCATCGAGATCCCAGGTTGTTCACTGTGTATGGGTAACCAAGCACGTGTAGCAGAAGGTTCAACTGTGGTATCGACTTCTACCCGTAACTTCCCTAACCGTTTAGGTACAGGTGCTAACGTTTACTTAGCCTCTGCTGAACTGGCTGCGGTTGCTGCACTGTTAGGTCGTCTGCCGTCACCTGAAGAATATCAAGAATACGCTAAAGAGTTAGACGCAACTGCAGCTGACACATACCGTTATTTGAACTTCGATCAAATCGAGTCTTACACAAAAAAAGCATCGGAAGTGATCTTCCAGACTGCCGTGTAATCGATTGCCGTTAAGGTAATTTAATGTAAAAAGCCAGCGTAAGCTGGCTTTTTTGTGGGTTTGTTTTATTTCTACATCTATATGCACCAATGAACCCTATCATAGTCATGCCTTTAGTTCTTACATCACAAACTCGCTACTTACTAATGGTCATGCGTTGTCGTCATTAAAAAATCCAATTAAGCCGATCCGTCGGTCAATCTCGCACTTAGCCCCGTTTAACCTTCTTTTTAAAAGACGAAAGTCTTCTATTTTCATAACTACCAACAAATCATCTGATGGCTTTTGGCTATACATAATGCGAAACAGAGGCGAAGCCTTGACTGAGTTGTGGATAACTTTGGGGGTAAGTGGTGGGTATGATGTGGCTAGATTAGGTAATTGGAATTAACTGCATATTCCCTTAAAAAAGGGGTTGCACAAAATCTCCTGCTGCCTATAATGCGCATCCACTGACACGGCAGACAGCGTTAAGCAGCCTGGTGTGACAGTTCATTGATGAGTTTACTGATTGATGAGTGTTGAGAAAGTTTGTAAAAACTCCTTGACGCGAAACGGGAAATGCGTAGAATACGCAGCCCTAGCCAACTGGAAGCGTTCGACGCTCAGTGTGGTACTCACCTTCTCTTATGAGGTTGAGTTGCTCTTTAACAAGATAAAACAAGAAATCTGTGTGGACACTCACAGGTGTTGAGTTAATCGAAACTGCTTAACCTTCGGGTTGGCAGTCAAAAATTTAAATCAATGTAACAATGAGTGTTCATAGTAATATGTACAGTTTGTTTCTTTTAGCGAGAAACAAAAAATCAGAATTCATTGAGCCG
>NZ_JAHKRD010000023.1:0-103825 GCF_019345615.1 Shewanella sp. NKUCC01_JLK
TTGGGTGTAATTACTGCCCGTTTGCGCACCCTGACTCAGATTCACAGGTGTTGAACTACTCACCTCCCATTTACGGCCAGTGTATCCTTGTGCAGCATTCGCCTCAGGCACTTCTGTCGCAGAGATGTCTTCCGTAGGCACGCCATCCGTCTGTGACATTGAAGGTGTGTTTGTGGTCTTCGCCGCGACAGGCGGACGAGCTGGTGTACCCGCATTCGTCGGTGTGTCTGCGACGGCTGTCGGCACATCGGTTTGCGTGCCATCATCTGTCATCGATGGCGAACCGTTGCCCATTACCGCTGGGGTTGTACCATTGCCATTGCCAGCCGCAGAATCAGGCTCTGTACCAAGATTACGTCTAGGCCCTGGGGTGTAATTGCTGCCCGTTTGTGCACCCTGACTAAGACTCACCGGGGTGGGACTACTCACCTCCCATTTACGGCCGGTGTATCCTCGCGCTGCATCCGAATTAGGCACCACTGTCGCAGGCGTGTCGTCCGTAGGCACCCCATCCGTCTGTGACATTGAAGGTGTGTTTGTGGTCTTCGCCGCGACAGGCGGACGAGCTGGTGTACTCGCATTCGTCGGTGTTTCTGCGACGGCTGTAGGCGCATCGGTTTGCGGACCATCATCAGTTATCGATGGCGAACCGTTGCCCGTTGCAGGAACATGACCACGAGGATGACCAGTCGCTGAACTCGGTGCTGCATCTGGGGTTGTCCCCAGATTACGTCTAGGTCCTTGGGTGTAATTGCTGCCCGTTTGTGCACCCTGACTCAGACTCACCGGGGTGGGACTACTCACCTCCCATTTACGGCCGGTGTATCCTTGTGCAGCATTCGCCTCAGGCACCACTGTCGCAGGGGCATCTTCCGTAGGCACGCCATCCGTCTGTGACATTGAAGGCGTGTTTATGGTGTTCGCCGCAACAGGTGGACGAGCCGGTGTACCTGTATTTGTAGGAACATCGGCTTGCGTGCCATCATCTGTTACATCCGCCACCGATGGCGAACCGTTGCCCATCACTGGTGGGGTTGTACCGCTGCCATTACCAACGGGACCACGAGGATGAGCTGTCGCAGCACTCGGCGCTGCATCTGGGGTTGTCCCCAAATTATGTCTAGGTCCTTGGGTGTAATTGCTGCCCGTTTGCGCACCCTGACTCAGATTCACTGGTGTTGAACTACTCACCTCCCATTTACGGCCAGTGTATCCTTTTGCAGCATTCGCCTCAGGCACTTCTGTTGCAGGGGTGTCGTCCGTAGGCACGCCATCCGTCTGTGACACTGCGGGCGTTGTAGTTTGACGCGTGTTTGTGGTCTTCGCCGCGACAGGCGGACGAGCTGGTGTACTCCCATTCGTCGGTGTATCTGCGACAGCTGTAGGAACATCGGTTTGAGTGCCATCATCTGTTACATTCGCCACCGATGGCGAACCGTTGCCCGTTACCGCTGGGGTTGTACCATTGCCATTGCCAGCCGCAGAATCAGGCTCAGCACCAAGTGTCGTACCAAGATTACGTCTAGGTCCTGGGGTATAATTACTGCCCGTTTGCGCACCCTGACTCAGATTCACAGGTGTTGAACTACTCACCTCCCATTTACGGCCAGTGTATCCTTGCGCAGCATTCGCCTCAGGCACTTCTGTTGCAGGGGTGTCTTCCGTAGGCACGCCATCCGTCTGTGACATTGCGGGCGTTGTAGTTTGACGCGTGCTTGTGATGTTCGCCGCGACAGGCGGACGAGCCGATGTACCCGCATTCGTCGGAGTGTCCGCGACGACTGTCGGCACATCGGTTTGCGTGCCATCATCTGTCATCGATGGCGAACCGTTGCCAGTCACCGATGGGGTTGTACCGCTGCCATTACCAACAGGACCACGAGGGTGAGCTGTCGCAGCACTCGGCGCTGCATCTGGGGTTGTCCCCAAATTACGTCTAGGTCCTGGGGTATAATTACTGCCCGTTTGCGCACCCTGACTCAGATTCACAGGTGTTGAACTACTCACCTCCCATTTACGGCCGGTGTATCCTTGTGCAGCATTCGCCTCAGGCACCACTGTCGCAGGGGTATCTTCCGTAGGCACGCCATCCGTCTGTGACGTTACTGGCGTGCTTGTGGTCTTCGCCGCGACAGGCGGACGAGCTGGTGTACCCGCATTCGTCGGTGTGTCTGCGACGGCTGTCGGCACATCGGTTTGCGTGCCATCATCTGTCATCGATGGCGAACCGTTGCCCGTCACTGTCGCAGGTGTATCGTCCGTCTGCGTCGCAACTGGCGTTGTGGTTTTCGTTGTTGTACCTGCTAAAGGCCTAGGTACATCGGATCCCGTCGCACGATCGTGTTCATCAATAACCAATGATTCACTATTAGGAATAACAGCATACGCTGTAGCACCATCTTTCCCTTTTATTTCGACCATTTGAGCACATGCATCATCCCCGCTTAGAAGTAAATTGAATAAGGTTACCAGCTGCGGATCTACTTGCTCTTGGCACTCAGATATTAACGTCTTTAATCGCGCTTGACGCTCCTTAACTGGCGTCTCGACAACAGTGACTTCAGCAGCATCAGCAAAGGGTAACGTGACCCGCCCGATCGATGTTGCATCAGTTGTTTGCGTGCCGATATTATTAACATGCGACTCGTTAGGGGTCTTAACTTGATCTTCTGAAACCAGATTAATGTCTGGATCCTTGGAAGAGTTAATAAAGACATACCAACTGTTATGAAAGTTATTAACGTTGTTAAAACAGTTATTAAAAACATCTCCGCGTTCGGTGTCTTTGTCCGTCACATCTTCTGTATGCTTAGGTTCCGGTAGCTCGGCCAGGGAAGGCAAATGAAAAGGGCGCTTAGTTGGTAAATCTTTGGGGGCATCAACTTTAGGCGGCTCCAACGGGGCTTTTTTCTTCTCTTTATCGCCAGCGACAAATTGGGATCCACCATACATAGCTATCGCAGATGCATTACCATACATCACCACAAATACCGTCGGTAATAAACTAAATCCTAAGGTGAAGGGAGCTAACACAGTACCGATTGTTACGGCACCGGCGATCGCAGCCAAATGAAACTTAGCCTTTTTCTCTGTGCTCACTCTATTTGATTTTTTAGTGCTTTCTTTAATCTTTTTAGGCTTAGCTTTAGAATGAGGCTCTTCCGTCTCCAAAATACTAGGGGCAGTAGAGACACTCTCTGGAGTTTGAGGTTCCGCAGATCTAAGTGTTGGAGCTCTAACGTCCAATAAAGAGGTAGATCGTGCTATATTCCTAGGTAGAGCCTCACAGTCTAAACGTGATAACTCTGGCATAGAAGTACTACGAGCCAACGCTGGATTAAGTGCCATATTAAAATCTCATCTTTTCAAATAAATTAATGCTTAACCGTCTCACATTATCTTCGGAATAATCTTGCTCAGCTATTGTGAGAGTAAGAAATCCATCAACACGAATAAATACACCTTTTGAGGCCATTTCAAATTGTAAAATAAGATCAATAACGGCCTCCAAGTTAACGAGATGTATTAACTGGAAAAAAGGAAAAACTGGCAGCAATAGATTGTCTGGGTAATCTCTAAAAATAACACCCTCATTTTTTTCGAGGCGCTGTAAAAATTGTTGAATGTAGTCACACGTTCTAGGTTTCATTTACTTTGGACAAACCAATACAAGGTCATTATTAGTTAACGACAATATTTCTTCAACACTAAGACTAGTTTTAAACATAGTACAAGATGCCATCAGAACTAACGTTTTCGGTAATGAAGATAAACTAGTTTTCAAATAGTTAGCATCAATAATGAGTGTATCCACTTTTAACAATGCAGATATATTGAAATCTCCTATAATAAGTTGGCAACTCATTAACAGAGGCAACTCATCTATATCCATCTCAGGATATGATTTAAACGCTAATCCATACTGGCTTAAGACTTGAGTGATTACATAGGATAAGTAATCCTGTTCGAGATGGTTCACATCCAAACCGAGCAACCTGCCTGCTTCGCATAAAGAAACATATAGTTCAGCCTCGATACCTGCATGCTTTAAACTGAGTAATATTAAATCCTGCTGCTGAAATCGATGACATATAGCACCTACATCAACTCGAATTTCTTTATTATTAAAAGTCGTTCCAGCAACTTGATTAACTACTCGGTAAATTGCTGGTTTCATCTCATATTTTGGCATGAGATTGACGCGTTTGTGTTTCATATATTTCACCGGTTCCTAGATAACAGTGCTAATACATCCATACTCATTTTAAAATCTATATCATCGATCCAATCACGTATTCCAGTAGGTGTTTTACAAACAAAGTCATAAAGCTGTTGATAAGCAACTTTCGAAGTTACCTCTTCAAAATCAACACTTTGCACTAATGTCAAAATAAAGGTGATTTTATGAAATTGACTATCTAATATCCCTTCTACCACAATCGCTTTAACTGTTGTTTCAGAATAGTCGCGCAACATAGCAAACCATTCTATTACCGCTTGTTTATCGGCATATATCTCCACATCAGATAATCTATTCCAACTAAGCCGTTCTGACTTGGCTTTTAATAACTGATAAGGATCAAGTGTTTTGCCCTTTAAGTGACAATGCGAGATACGAACATGGCGATTATTTGTAGGCATTTATACTTTACTCTTGAATATAGTAACGGCGACATAAAGCCAATAATGACAGTAAACCATCTAAATTATGTTCATAAGCGACAAGTTGCTGCACTGTTTTGCTATTAGCATCCATATCCCCTGCGGAAGACTTAACATCTGCAATATATTTTTTAAGCTGTTTTCTTAACGTTAATGGATATAAGTGCTCACAGTGCTCTGCCGCATGTAATATCCAAAGTTGAGCATCATTTAATGATTTAACATCAAGTAAATTATCAGAGAAACCTTGCCAATCGCGTAACGCCTTGAGCTGATAGCTATTAAGCTGTCGAGCAAATTGCCTTTGCTGATCCAATGTTAAATTTTTACGTTTAACCCGGAACAGACGAGGATATTTTTTAGTTCGCTTGTCGACTTGCTTTATATCTTTTACTCGGCGAGGCTGGCGGTGGTCACCAGCCTTCTGAGTTCGGTTAATATCCGAAATTTTTTCGGTGCGTTGTGTCACGGCAAAAGAAACGGGTCGAAGCATAGTTAATCAGAGCGAGCTTAGGCTCGCTCTGCTCCGTATTATCGGTTAGTCACTAAACTCGCTTTCGCTACAGCTTCAAGGATCTCATTTAACTTCACCGCTTCAGCAGTCAGATCTTGAATATATTGATCAAGCTGAGCATCAAACTTCTCTTTCAAGTCTTTGCTCGCTTGAGTCTCTTCTTGTACTTTCACCTGTTCAGCATTTTGAATTTCGTTTGCATTGCCAACCATACCATCAGCCATTCCACCCATTTGAGTGACAGAGTTGTACTTGGCAGTACGCTGCTGCTGAAGATTAGCACTGTATTGATTAAGCTCTTTTGCTGTTAGATCTGAGACTTTAGGAGACTTATCAACATTAGTGACTTTACCAGACTCAAGATCCGTCGTTTTTAATAACTTGACTCCTCCTGTATCCGCAGCCCCTCGGTCGCCCATTTTGGATAAGTGTTTATCCTTCAGCGTTTTAGTTTGGCCAATTCGAACAGTTGCTGCTGTTGTCATTCCCATGTTAACCACAGATGACGCTAAGGTAATACCGAAGCGTAATTTGGCATCTTGAGATTTATCTTGCGCGAGCATAGTCGCCAACTCTGACGTAGCAACAGCTTCACCAATGCGATTCTTCATCACTTGAGCGCGAACCTGTTGAGACGACTCGATAATTTGTGCTAAAAGTGCCAGTAAATCAGCCATTGATACCGAGCCTTTGTTGGCCTCTTTCAATGAGTTTTCATAACTGCCCCATGCTTTTTGATCTATCGGCTTGAGATTATTAACAGAAGAAGTCTCTTCAGATTTTGTCGATGGTAGTGACAGTGCACTCATTTGTACTAAATTCATAAATTAGCTTCCTCTTACATATTGATTGAAATAATCTTGTCGTTGTATTCGCGCTGATCACTATTAACTTTAAAAAGTGATTCAAAAGCATGGCTTACCGCACGCAACGCCTGATTAAGCATGGTCAAGATTTGCTGGATACGTGTTTCCAACTCCTCTTGGTTTGCTTTAGCAATCTCAAGATCTTTTGTAATGTCGGCAGACTTAATCGCGTAACCGCTACTCACGACTGAAGTTGCATTTGAAGTAACCGAACTTGCTTGAGCAATCTTTGAGGTCAGCTTTTCACCACCACTTGCAAATGACTTAATCTTATCGAGTAAAGGCTGAATCAACTTCATAACTTTGTTGACCATACCCTGAATTTTTGTCGATATAGTGCTGAATGACTTCAACGTTTTAACTGCGTCGACAGCCTTATCAACCATAGTTGCGACTTTCGCAGCCCCACTCGCAACAGCCTTACCCGCAGTCGCCATCATGTTCCCAGGATTGAAACTGACCACCATACTGATAATGCCAATAGCAATCTCTAATCCCATTGATACATAGCCCCTGATCTCTTCAGAGACACCTGCGGCTTCCATAATCTTATCGACAATTTTAGGCAATACGATCGAAGCAATCATGAAACCAATCATCACTGCAGCCATAACAGGATTGAATGGCGCCATTATAATTGCCGCAAGAAAACCTAATCCCATAGCAATCTTGCCCCAAATGCCTTGGCTCTTTTGGGCTTGCTTCTGTTCTTCAATCTGCGCCATACGCTCTTTAAGCGCATCGATCTGAGTATTTTTTTGAATATCTATCAGTGTTTTTTTCGCTTCAGAGTTTTCTTTACCGGTACCAGAAAACGCTTCAGCGGCCAGTTTCATACTCTCTTGCACCATGCGCCAGAGCTGACTATCGGACACTCCAATCGTATTGCCTGGTAAGGGTTGATTCGGCTTAGCCGATTCTGTCGCAGCAGTGTTTTGGCGCTGAACACTCTGGCTCTGTTCATCGACTGTACCAATAATGCTTGGCGCAGCGACGGTAATCATGAATGTACTCATAGTTATTTCCTTTCATGTGACGATACTGGGAATAGATGCGCACTCACTATCAGAGTTACTGAAGTGAGCTTGCACATCTAAATTCTCGCGATGCGAGCGGCATGTTCCCAGTGCTACCATGCCCTTCTATTTTGTACTTAATACAAACACGACTCTTTAGATGTTCCTTGCGAATGCCATTTGCTCATCACGGCAGACCTGAATCCAATACTTAAGGGTCTGCTGCAGCATCTTGACTTGATCGCCGATACGGTTAATTTCTTTAATATCTTCATCAGTAAGCTGTCTAGGCGAGAAGTTTTTATAAAGATCTGTTAAATATTGAGCCTGAATCGTTCCGTCATAATCGAAGGCCTGAGTCACTCCAGGTGGTAAAGGCTTATTTGTGTCCGACGAATTCTGCCAACCAGGACACTTAGCACTGAACAAGTACGCCATCGCATCCATATTGGCTAATTTAGTGAGTAGTCCATCAACCTCTGCTTTACTGCCAGTGAGAATGGTCTCGACCTCGGCTGCCGATACTGTTTGATCACCGTTTAACGCGCTCAGCAACACAATTCTTGCCATAGGGCTAATATCGTTAAGGCCGCTGGTGATCCAGCCACCGGCATTGGGATCGTTATACACAGACGAGGTAAAGCGACTCGATAACTCTGTGGGCGTCGTCGATGAGATATTGCCGCCACTCATAGCTGACATAGCTTGGTAAGCAATGCTATCCGTTGGAATTTTCCCCCCCTGAATCGCACTATTCAGAGTACTCCAAACATTATTGACCTTCGCCCCCAATTGCTCAGGGGTAAAATCCCAATTGGTATGACTGCCACTACCAGTTTTTTCCAGTAGAGTCCCCAATTCTTTCAAGAAGTTAGCGTCTTCTAAACCGTACTCTTTACTATTACTCAACACATCGAGCAGCACCAGCTGGAACATGTTCTCGTACTCAATTCCGTTAATCCCGCCCTCTTTCATAGCAGTAAACATCTGCATAATGGCGGCCTCGAATGCAGGTTTTCCACCACTGGTCCACTTATTAACGATGTCTAATTGACTTCCATAGCCCTCAATACTCGTCGCAAGAGCCGAAGCAATAACGGCCTCGGAATGTTGGCCCGCCATAGCCATCACCACTTGTTTCTGCTGCGCCGCAACCATTAATAGCGTTGTTACATCCCCCGTTTCGACATCGAGTGAGGCGAGCGCACGGTCAGCAATCGCCAACTTAGATTCATTCGCGACAGGCACCATAGCTTTAAGTGGTGCATTTTCGGTTGTAGACGGCACTGTCCACTGGGGCTGAAGACCAGAAACACCATTAATACTCATAGCAAACTCCCTGTTGATTGTTAGATATTTCTAGCAAATGCCATGAGTTCATCCCGGCAGATCTGAATCCAGTACTTAAGGGTCTGCTGGATCATTTTCACTTGATCGCCGATACGGTTAATTTCTTTAATATCTTCATCGGTTAACTCGCGTGGTGGAAAGTCGGTATACATATCTTTAAAATAACCGGAATCCAATCCAACCCCCTCCCAATCAATCACCTTATGCCCATTTTGAGTGACTTCACGCCAACCGCTATCTTCCCCGTGACCATCATTTTTAAAGAGAAAATCCATAGCAGATGTATAACTTCCGCCCGGTGTATTATTTTTAATAAAGTCATTCAACTCACCCACTGACCCAGTGAGAAATAAATTTATCGTATCTTGCGTTACGTCAGGATACTTATTTAAATAGGCAGCCATTAGTGCCATACGTAACATAGGCGAGACACCTGCATCACTTGGATATCCAGCATCACCAATAAACGAATATTTATTTTCAAAATTATTTTTAAAGTGGTCGACTAATGCAGATGGTGCGCCTTGTTTATCTTTTAAAAATGTCAGTACTTCATTACACAGGCTGTCTTTCGGAGCATTTTTCAACATAAAGTCAAAGATAGCTGTACTTTTATCTGCGAATTTCTGTCCATTCCAGCCCTCATGATATCCATGTGAACCAGAACCCGTGCTCTCTAAAAAATGCATCATGTCTTCCATCATCTGTGGCGTGAGATCTGGAAAGTCAGCTGAGTGTGAAATGTAATCCATAATGGCTAGCTGAAATAAATCTTCAATTTCATTACCTGTGATACCATCTTTCAGAAAACCTTCGAACATTTCTCTCATTGCACTTTCGAACATAGGCAGACCGCCAGTTGTCCAACCTTGTATATGTGCTAATTGTTTACCATAAGCTTCAATGCTTCCCGCCAAAGCAGAGGCGATCGCGCTTTCAGAGCTCAGGCCAACCATTGAGCGTACAACTTCTTTCTGATGGGCAGCAAAAGTAGCAAGCGTCTGAAATGGAGATGGCTCACTCTTAGTAAATGGCAGAGCTTTATTTGTTTTTTCTTCTTGCTGGGAGGCAGACTTAACTAACTTTTCTATATCATTTAGATTTTTTTTATCGGCATCAGTCAAAGATGAACTTTTTTGTTCAAAATTTAGCGCATCTGATAACACTCGTGCATTATTCACTATCATTTATAGAGTCTCTACAATTTAAGAATCCTGTATCCTCTTGATGGTACAGGTTGGGAATGCACTCACACAGAACAGCTAAATGTGTGAGTCATGAAATTGGCTTATATCTCAAGAAAAAACTTAGATTCAAATGGTTGTTTACTATCTATAATTAAGGTAAATACGGGCTCAGCTGCGACTTAAGATAATGATATCGTTGCAGATAGAAATCATTTAAATTATCTTCTTTTACAATAAGCCAGGTAACACTAGCCTCGGTATATTCATTTAACTTATAATGACACAAAGAAATGTTGAGAATAGTTTCATCTAGATCATTTGTCGGGAAAGTCTTTAATATGTTTAGCACTTCCAAAGCTTTTTTAAATTGCCCTTTTTCCAAAAAAATGGCAGCTAGACATCCTGGGCCTCGATGATCATACGGATTTAAACCAACATAGGCAGAAAAAACAATCTCAGCTTCCTTAAATTGGAAGTCAGTATAAAACTTAACCCCTAATTCATAAATTGATTTTAGTTGAGTTATTGTGATTTTCTGCGACTTACGCATAGCTGCAATATCTTTTTCAATGACTGTGCCACTTAATAGCTCAAAAAAGTCATCACAGGTTTCACCTGGGCGTATTGTATTTTTTTTCATATAAATTCAATCCAATTTTAACGGTTATTTTACCCGCCGCTGAGTTCGATATCTGTATCCTTGGCGACTTGTAAGATAAAGGCATCAAGTCTAGTAGAAGATTTTACTGCTAATATGGATTCTGGCAGTGATATACCTAGTCTTAAAGCCCAAATGATGGCATGACGTGGATTGTGAATAGCCAATAATGCTACTCCAAGTTTTTGGGTGCACATATTTTTTGACACATTAGAATCGAGTTTAATTCCTAGTGTACTTGACCAGAGATATTGACTTTGATTGAGATATTGCTTGCTCAGCAGCCAAGAGCGATCACTCGCGTCACCTTTGCGGGCTTGGTATATGACTACGCTACCCAATACTTTCACTAAAGCAGTAATTTTTGAACGTCTAGGTGTAAACCATACCTGTACCTCACTCTCGGTTAGTGTTGTAAGCACACTATATTGATCCGGGGAAAGTCGCCGATTGACCAGTAAATAATGTAAGTATGTTTGATGAAGTTTTTTATACTTTTTCATTACCCGTATTCTGAAAAAAATAACTGACAGTTAATGTATCCAACTCTGAAACTAAGCCTTTCAAAAAACGCTCAATATTCAACTTATTTTCACGTTCGATTTCATCAAAGCTAAAAATAATAACCGAGACTCGCTTATTTTTTTCCCCAGTGACGATAACACTGCTCCGTAGCACATTGGGAATAACACTAATTTTGTTATATATTTCGCGGCTCTCAAGCAAGTTTCCCTTCACTATCTCTAACTTACTCAAGCTAGCAAATTTTGACTCAAGCAGATCATTGAGATCTTCTCGTTCAAAATAGAAATTGAATTTTGTTAACACTTCTCTCGCCTGAGCTAAGTGATCTTTATCAACATAGACAAGATGACGATCCTTACTAATAGATAAAGAAGCGGAAACCTGATATCGGGCCAGCAGAACAACCACTTTGTTCGCTGCATCAGCGGAATCAAAATTGGCAACTTCTACTCGGCCCTGATCATTACATCCAAAGAGTACAAGAAAAACTATCCAGTACAGTTTTTTCATCACTGGGCCTTCATGACATCATTTATTGCAGTGGCAGACTTCGAAGCAATTTTAGTTACTGTTTCCTGATACATGCTGTAATGAAATACCGATTGCTGTAAGGCCAACGTATCCTGCAAGGTAATCGTTTTTCCATCATTTATCTTCTGTAAATTATTCATAATCTCTTGAAAACCTTCACCAATATTATTAAAGGTATCTTCAAATACAGAAGGTTGTATCGCTTGTACATTAAGATCTACCATTTCTAAACAACTCTTTAAATCAATACGCTTCACAATGTTTGATATTTAACCGCTGCCATCGTTAGCAAGCAAATGAACAAACTGGAATCAAAGTGAAAAAACACGAGTTTAAAAATAACTTTTTAATACAATGAGTTAATTAATAGACCCCGAGTTATTAGTTAAACTCCTAACCCGTCATATCCAAATATATGCGCTTTAGGAAAGTATTTATCGGCTTCAGTTTTACGCTTTACCCAAAACGTCAACACCTTTCCTTCTCGAAGTAAGTCATTTGTAGTCGAACAGCTTCGCTATGGCCTACAACATAAATATTCTTAATACTTTATCGGGTAGACAATTGATTGCTAAAAGGGCTATAGATGACACCATTAGTCACATGACGAACACGCGTTGCGTTGGATTTAGAATCAATAGCCACTTTTTCAGTGCATTATGGAGCCAGCTTAGTCGGATATACTGGAGACAGTTGATGAACAGATAATAATGAAAGAACATTAAAATTAACTAAATCATTCCTCTTGAATCATCAACTGCAGAAATTTCATTCCTGAATAATGATGTAAATTACTGGCTAGACTTTGATATATGCAACCATGTTATTGAACAGTTTCAGCTTACCGGCCAACACTCGTTCTACATTAGCGATATCTGCGGAAAATTCTGTCACTACTGTTAATTTCTCTTTCTTTATATTGAAGAAAACGTCTTCATCAGACATGAGACTCTCTATTATTTTAGGAGCTTTATTTTTAAGCATGCGTTGATCACGCAAGGGGATTTCAATAAAAGTTTGCAATGTTCTATCATTTATATAAACAAATATCTCCTCTCCGCCATTCAATTCGATTGCGATAGGATCATCACCCTCGATGCGAGATAATAAGCTTGGTGACACATTAAAATCATCTACGAGTGTTTTATAAACAATTTCTCTGAGTTTTTTCATAATACCTTCCGTTTAAAAGTTAATATTTAACTATTCAATGTTAGAGTTGCCCAAAAAGCAGATGGAATTGATCATAAATCCCACCGCCAACTTGTGTAAGTAAAACGATAAATACAACTAATTTAGCCGCCATAGGTAAGCCTGGATCTTGCACACTAAACACAGTTTGCAACAGACCGACAATAACTCCCGTGACGACAAAACTAAGCGAAAAAATAATAATCGCACTCTTGAGAATGTCTAAGCATGCCGCTGTGACATCAATGACGGTCATAATAATCCTCAAGAAAGTTAGTCACTTTGTTATCCTCAAACTGGAATACGTAGTACTTATTGCGAAAAAATACTCGATAGGTGTTCAATTGCGCATATTGGGTAAAATACTCGGGTGCGATTTGGTAATGCAGCATCAACGAAGACAATACAGGTTGGACAGTCATGCCTGCACTCACAGCTCCAATCGCCACAAGTTTAGAACCTAGACTTGGTAATTCCATCTGAGTGACTAAAACTGAAGATTTTTCCTCAATAAAAACCTTATTTATGTGCTGACCTCCCTCCTTTACTTCTAAATTTGAATGAACTGGTACAAAAGCTTTAATAACCGGGTCTTCTTTCTTCTCTCCGGCGGATAAGCCTTTATTAGCATTCGATTCTCGCTGTACTCGAGCCAAAACAGGTACATTAGAGTGAGCAACTGTTAATTCTGATTGCTTTTGAAGATTCACTCCAGACTCCCCCTCCATAGCAGCCAGCTGACTTATTGGTGGTGATTTAATTGGTGACGACAGAGTCGCTGCCGCCATAGACTGGGGTGGTGTCGTCAGTGAGCGCGTAGCCTGTTCTGAATTCACAACTGGTTGCACTACTATCAAGGAGTTACCAACCAGCGTCGTTGACACTTGAGCATTCGCTCCAGACTCTCGTCCGATAACAGCGGATGGCTGACTTATTAGTGGCGACTTAATTGGTGACGACTGAGTCGGTTGAAGCACTGCCGCCATAGACTGGGGTGGTGTCGTCAGTGAGCGCGTAGCCTGTTCTGAATTCACAACTGGTTGCCCTACTATCAAGGATTTGCCAACCAGCGTCGTTGACACTTGAGCATTCGCGCCAGACTCTCGTCCGATAACAGCGGGCGGCTGACTTATTAGTGGCGACTTAATTGGTGACGACTGAGTCGGTTGAGGCACTGCCGCAATAGATTGAGGTAATCGCGTCAGTGAGCGCGTAGCCTGTTCTGAATTCACAACTGGGCGCTCTACTATCAAGGATTTGCCGACAGGCGCCTCTAACACTTGAGCATTCACTACTGACTCAAACCCCATTGCCGTAGTAGGTTGCTTTATTAGTGACGACTTGAGTAATGGCTGAGAAAGTTCAGACTTTGCCCTCAGAGGGAGCGTAATCTTATCCGCACCTACTGTTGACTGAGCTGTGTTCAAAGACTTGCTGACTGGCACCGTTGAAGATGACACCTGGGTATTCATCGCAACCTCATCAGTGTTGCTCACTTTTAACTGAGATTGAACATGATTCGCTACTGGTATTGCACGTCTAGGCCGCTGCAAATTAGCCACATTTGCCAATGGTTCACTGGTCTCTAGTTTAAGCCGACTGCCACTAACTGCATCAGACGAATGGATTCTGATAGCTTTACTCGCCGAAAATATATGCTGCCGAAGTGGTACATAAGCCGTGACAGGTACAACATGCCCCCAAATAAAACCCTCTTCATGCTCAGCCTCATGGCTTTCAATGGCCTCCTTTTCACCATCAAATGTTGATGCATCATGAGAAGAAGCCTGCCGTTTTGATAGATTCAAAAGCTGTTCAAATTCGCTCTCTACTGGGCTCAAACAGGCTATTTGGGCAACTGGGGCAAGTCTATCCATCTTTGTCATTTTGTCACTCATCTCTTAACTGTTCTTGGATCTCAGCTAAAGCGTCCTTTCGTTTTTCTTGCCTTCGCTTTTCAGCGATAACAAGGGCAATCTCGGCAGCTAATTCATTAGCATTTTGCTGGGTCACAGACGCATCGAAGAATAAAGACTCGATATGAGACTTAACGCTTTCTCTTCGCTGAAACAAACGAGAAAGCCCATTTAATTCGTCTTTAACGACTAGACTTTTTAACTTTTGTTGCTCATTGGCGATTAATGCCCATGAGGCCTCTATCGAATCCAATAGCTCTTGATGCTTCAAATTTAGTTTGGCTAATTTACGTTGTTGCTTGCCAATTCTGATGTCAACTACATCAATAAGTTGACCAAATTCGATCCATTGCTTGGAGGGTTTCTTCATATTCGACCCCGTCGTAACCTTGCTTCAAAAACTCCATGATATATGGGAAGCGCTCTATCGCTTCGTCGGTCGCCAAATCGTTACCTTTCTCGTACTCGCCGACTCGGATTAACAATTCAACATTAAAATAGCGATACACCATATCTTTGAACTTTTCAGAAAGACTTACATATTGAGGATCCTGAACTTTATTTTGTAGACGGCTCTTGCTCTTTAGTACATCAATAGCAGGATAACGGCCAGTAGAAGCAATTGTCGTTGAGTAGACCAAATGTCCATCAATCAGTGACTTAACTTCATGTGCAATAGGATCTTCATCAATTTCTTTTTCAATCAATACCGTAAAAATTCCAGTCACTGAGCCATGAATAGAGTTACCACAATTCTCTACCAGTCGTGACAGTGCCAAAGAGACTCCGATCGGAATTCCGCCCTCGATGGGAGTACCATCTAACATGGCTTGTGCACGTGCAAAACGTGTCAATGAATCGAAATAGAGCACCACTTTCTTGCCCTGAGCCATGTAATGCCGAGCAATAGATACAGCGACTAAACCCGATCTCACTTTCTCCAACGGATTTGCTTCGGATGTAGACACTATAGTGATCGATTTTTGAATCACAGCAGGACCAATCTCCCCCTCCAAAAACTCAACCACCTCCCTTGCACGCTCACCAATCATGGCGAAAATCACCACATCGGCATCCATGTTATTTGCCATGATCGAAACCGTAGTAGTTTTGCCAGCACCTGCGGGGGCAAATAGGCCCAAACGCTGCCCTACTCCAATGGTGAATAAGCCATCAATAATTTTAATTTTTGTTGGAAAGACAGTGTCGATTGGTGCGCGAATATTAAGCGGTATAGGCTTATCGATAATGGGTAGATCATAGTAATCACCCTCACCGCCCAAATATTGTTCACCATACAATGACTCGCCATAGCAATTAATGACCTTACCAATAAGAGCGGTTTCATTCAGCGGGAAACAGAAGCGCCGTGGGGTAATTTCAACTTTACTTCCCCGTTGAATAGCCCCAGGCTGGAGCAACTTAATTTCTACTCTTTTACCAGTAATTTTCATTATCTCACCACGAATACGCTCATTAGCGACTGTGATAATGAAGCACTCCTGCCCCACAAAAGTATTTATACTGACATGACAAATCACTGTATCTTGATAAGATTCTTTAACCTTAAAAAAATGTTTGATCATGACTAGATAACCTTAAATGACACTGATACGTAACGTTTATATTTACGTTTAGTTTCCTTCTTACTCTTAAATAATTCACCTAACCAAGGAATACTTGAAAGGATAGGGACACCACTCTCGACACTATCAGTCACTGTATTGTCAAATCCTCCAAGAATAACGGTCTGCCCTGGTTCAATATAGACTTCTGATGTCAAAGATTGAGAGTTAACTCTAGGCGCCTGAGTCGCTCCGCCTTCTGTCTTATCATCACTCAGTGACTCTTCTATATAGCTAAATTTCGCCTGCACTTTTCCTGATGGCAATAAACGGCCAGTGACATACAAACTATTTTCGGCCTCAATTTTTTGAGTTGATACTTGCTTATCAGATATAAGTACAACTGTAGCCGTTTCTTTTTTACCAAAATGCCCTTGCTGGTTCTCTAAGACTAAGAGATTAGTTTCATATACTCCTCTAGCCATATTATTAGTATACAAAGCTTGAAAATTTTTGAAAAAATCTACTGTATCCGTAAAGGGTGGAACGATAATATCGTACAGACCTCGACTGCCATTCAACCATGAACTATTAACACCTAGTGCTTCAGTTCGTTCTACCGAAACATCATAAACCCGAAGGAAAAATAGCAACTGCTGCCGTTTAACATCAATAAGAGTGGCAATACGCTTAGCTAACTGGATCTCCTCAGGGGTACCACGAACTAGCAATGCATTACTTCCAGGTAATACCTGGACTTTAGAGGTAAACTCATCCTCTTCAAGCTGTTGTTTATCATTTTGGTTAAGTTTTAGTTTATAAGCGCGCTTAACCATTTCTCCATCGCTAATATTCTCAAACTGACCAATTTTCTCAATTGCCGATGAGATTAAAGACTGCGCACCAGGAAAAATAACATTACCGTCATATGAATCAATTTGGCGATCCATAACAGATATATAATCAAACTCGATCCGTGCCAATTCCAAATTATTACCATTCTCTAAAAACTGATTTTTATCAATCATATTAGAGTAGACAACAACGTCATTAACAAACTTACGTGTTCCTGAAATAAAGATAGAGTTGCCACTGCCCACGAGTTCAATTTTCGTCGTATTATTGGCTCTGAACGTACTCTTTAATTCTTTAAGCAGGCTAGCTGGTGTAATATTTCTGGGTTTAAATGCATGATTTATATAAGCCTGACCAGAGTGAACCGTTAGTGTCCCGCCATATACATACCAATCAAAATCATAAACATCAGAAAGCTGGTCCAACAAATCGAGACCGTCACCAGAGAGTGTTTGAGTAATAGGCTGTTTAGCCTTTTTTTCTTCAATATCATCAACTAACTTTAGCTGCATATCCTTAGCTATTGCCGCCAAGGCGCCTTTCAAATCGATATCAGACTGCTTGATAAATACCTTTGCCTGACAAGTAAATGCCGTAAACAAAAGGAAAATAAGTAAGATTCTAGACTTCATCAAGTATCTCCTTCATACGTTCCTGACTAACTTTCATTTGTCTGATACTTTGATTAATAATGGCTTGCTCTACTATTTTCATCGTAAACTCTTCTTCAGTAACATAATCATTTTGCTTACTAGCGTGTACTTTTACTTGGCTATCGGAAAATTGTTCACTAAAATGTACTTCACCAGCAGCTTTGAGTTCTGACTCAAACTGAAGGGCATCCTTTTCTGAAGTGGTTTTAATTTGCTGACTATTCAATGTGACATTCAATAAATTAATGTTACTCATACCCTGCCTTTTTCATTATTTGTTTAAAAACATAAAACTGATCTTGTAACAGCCATAGGTTAAGAATAATAATCATGGTGATAGCTTTAATATCTGCTGTTGTACTAATAGATAAAGAAGCTTTTTTGAAAAAAAGGTCAACATAGCCACAACAAATAGTAATACACAACAACAGAACCATGTATTTACCAGTCACCATAGCCATCATAGTTAAGCTATCAGTGATGTAAAAATACAAAGTATCAAAACCAACATTAGCACCTTGTTCAATATTCTCTGAGATCACCGCCAGCAAAGGCCTAAAAACCACTCCAGAGTCCAAGGCATACATCAAAAACATCAAAGAACTAATCTTAGATAGCGCTTCAGACTCATCAGTAAAACGTTTATCTTGTACAGACTGTTCGTTAAGCAATAATAACTGTTGTATAACACTGCCAACCATACCACTGAGCCAATAAGGTACAGATGAAAACATAGCAAAAATAATAACGCTTAATACCCAAAAAGGAGTTGGAATATTTCCTAAATCACTAGAATCTATGACAATTGCAAGTCCAACAGCAATAGCAAGTGCCGTCGAATTATCAAGATAAAGACGTGTTGGATTATAAATTTTTAAAAATAAAAACAATCCTGCAAATAACAGCCAGTTAGGAAATAAAAGCATGTCCATATCACTGGAGCGCTCTAAATAAAATAGTCCAACTATCAGAAAAATAAAATACTGCGAGTTTTACAGGTGTCGATATTACCGTCGGTGATAACATCGTCATACCTACACCACTGAGAATCACGGCAATTAAAAAGTCAATACTCACAAATATCATGTATAGCTTTAGGCCAAACTCGAAACCTTGATACAAATCTAAAATCAGATTACCAAGAAAATATTTTAGTGTATCACTCCCTGAGTCAAAATTAAGTGGAATGTCAATAATGCCAGTTAGTTCATTAGTTTTACGCTGCGCCCTCGCCAACAGTTCAGGGAAAAACTCAAATACATTGCT
This sequence comes from Shewanella sp. NKUCC01_JLK, assembly GCF_019345615.1. Taxonomy (NCBI): domain Bacteria; kingdom Pseudomonadati; phylum Pseudomonadota; class Gammaproteobacteria; order Alteromonadales; family Shewanellaceae; genus Shewanella; species Shewanella sp. NKUCC01_JLK. Next base: position 18,756 of record NZ_JAHKRD010000023.1, read on the forward strand.
GACCAGATAATACATCGTCACTTGTTCTGGCTTTTTATCCTCAAATAGGGAGGATGATTGCAAGACGTCAGGGTCTATTCCTCCATTAATCTGCTCAATAAAATATGGCTTAACCCTCTCTAATCCGGGTTTTATATCAGGCCAAATACTATTAAGCGCCATTAATGCCGCAAGTAAATTCACTACTATTGTAGGTGGAATTTGTTGTGTACCCACCGCATTTTTAATGATGTTAAGTACAATATTATATTTAACATATCCAGAGAAACAGATAAAAAAGACGGTAGACAACAAGATCAGAGTCAGGAGCAAAATTAAATTTGCTCCTGAAAATGCATTATCTGGATTCAATAATTGCAACATCTATAGCACTCTCTATTGCCCATAATGCATTATAAAATTAAAGTTAAATATTTCTTGCCGCTGCAGAAATAGAGTCTTTAATTGATTTTAATGTAGTTGTTGAGGTTTGAGCGGTAATGCTTTGATCTGCCATTAACTGTTGTAGCGATAAAGAATCAGATGCACTCAAAATAAGCGTACCATCTTTATCTGGTGTAAATTTTCCATCTTTATCAACACTTCCAGTATGATCGGTAATGAATGTACTGACCTTATCGTCGGCATTATTAACTAAACCGCCAAAAACACCACTTATATACCCAGTTGATAATTGTTGAGCCATTTAATACATCCCTAGTTATTCATACGTTTATTTCTAATTCTTAACATGTCTACTTAACATGCCTACTTAATACACAAACCTCTAGATAGCTCTAGAATGCGCAAAATATAAGCCATCTGCACCAGACCAAGCCAGTGAAAACTTCTGATAAAACACGGAAAAAGCTCATTAAAAGCACAATCAGCTAATGTATTAATTTATCGTTAGCAGGTGAAAGTAAAAACCTAATTGATTGATTAAAATAGATTTATTAAAATACTACATGTGTATATTAGTGAGTCAAAATGATTAGCATCTCAGATGCTTTGAGCATTGAATCACGCTGAGTCGTACTAAGACATGTAACTTGCTCTAACTTAATTATGGTCTACTCTAGGGTTAAATATTTCATCGAATGAACTAAAGATCATTAAGAAATATTTAATATTTTTATATAGCTAAAATGGACCATCAATAGTGATCCATAATTAAATGAGTGTTACCATTAAATGAAACTAGCGAACAAGCCCTAGATCTGTTAATTTCATTGCTATTGTGTCAGATGATTCTTTTCTACCTGAAGCTAAATCAATAAAAATACCATTATTATGATCTAATTGCCGGACAACAAAAAACTTCATACTCCTTTCATACCCTTCCATTAACTTGACATCCCTAACATCTGAATGAATTATTTCAAACTTTGTACCTGATGGATATATAACTTCAGATTTATTTGTTAATACTCCTGTATTGATAGGATTTCCTTCTAAAATAAATACAGCAGGATTCTCAACTGGATAGTTTGCCATTCTTGTCTTGAACCAACCTCTTACAAAATCTTGATTCTCTGAGGATGACATTGGAGCGAAATCAAAGAAACCCACTCCTTCGTTCAAAGCCTCAAAACCAGCCACCCCTTTTGCATCTATTGCTCGATAGCTAATAGTGCTACTTTCTCCAATTGGTAATTTCATTAATCCAGAGTACATATCAGTCGCAATAGAATTAACTCTTTCCCTCATATCCTCACTCACCTCATATCCCCTCAAGTATGAGTTTAAGTCACTAAAAAAAATCCCATTAAACCGTTCTGGATTTTGTAAGTTTTCGCCATTTCTATTCCCTATATAGAAATTGATAGCATCTCTTTCATTACAAGGTAGAGCATTAAAAATAGGTTTTACGTGTTTTTCAAACTTTACCTTATTCAATAAAGCATATATATCAGGCTTTGCTTTTTTTTGAGAAAAACCGAATATAAAGTCATCAATCATTTCCTTTGAACGGATATCAAACACATTATTAACTGGAGTATTTTCAACGTTTCTCATCATGAAAACCTGATTATTACCAGTGATTTTCCCATCTTGTATGTGTTGCTTGACATTGATAACTTCATCTTTGGAATACTTACTTAAAATATGAATTCCATCCTCATTAAACTGACCTGCCTTATTCAATATTTTAATTATAGTAGCTTGCTTAGCTTTACTCTGAGTTTTTGAAATTGTTTTTCCCAATCTGTTTATATCAATAGCCGATATTTTTTTTACATCTATTCTCTCCAACTTATTTAACTCACGAGATGATACATTTAAATTGAACAGGGCTCTATTAAAATCAATACCGATAGACATTTATACTCCAAAATTATCTAGTTATAAAAAATATTATCCCTATCATCACTATCTGGTTCATTTGATAACTTTTGAAATAATTTGTAAAAAAATTCTTGCAATTAAACTTGTTTATAGAATTTGTTACATTCGCAATTTCATGTAAAACACCAGGCCATGGATTGCACCTTATCAACATTCCAAATACTGAAAATTTATCATAAATTATCAATTACTTATTATAATCAACATAACGTTGACCATAATAATAAGGACCATGTTGTTGCTTAAACTCACGAACCTCCCTAGAGCGTTCGCTATTGCTCCTCGTTAATCCTATCTGTTTTGCATCAATAGGCAGATAGTCATATCTTCCATGTGAATTTTTGACTTTCATAAAATTATCAGGCTTTACATCAAAGGGTCTAAAACCTGCTTGTTCCATCATAACCAGCACTGAATATGGAATTTTTTCATGATTATCTAGATGTTTTGCACCTGGTATTTTTTGAAAAGTAAACACTCTTACTCGTGGAGAGCCCCATACTCTATCATCCCTCATAGTAATAAGGTCATTGTTCGCAAAAATTGCATACTTACCATCATAGAAATTATGATTACGATATACATCATTTACTCTTAAGTCGGCATTAGTTAACGCTCCCCACGTACTATCTTGTTTAAAGATCTTATACCCTCTCCCTGTTTTTTTATCGATAAATACTTCTCGATTTGTCCCCTCAAATTTTTCATATTTTCCCGCCTTAGCCTCCTCTTTTAATTGAGATATTGTTTCTGGATGACGGATGTTTATTGAATCAACATGACTTGACAGTGCTAGATGCAATGGCAGAACTTCATGCTGCAGTTGTGGCTTCAACCTTGGTCTTGGTAGTAGTAGTTTTTGTGGTGTAGCTAGCTTAGTTAAAAATGTTGCTATTACTTCCCTTTTTTGTATATTCAGGCTCCTTATCAAAGTTTGCTTTAAGCGTAAAATATCCACATTACGAACACTTTTTACATCCAACTTTTTTAATTCACTCGATGATATATTTAACCCAAGCTTTTCTCGCAAGGAAGGAATTATGATAAATGACATATACACCTCTAAATTTGTTGATGAAAAGCACACCATCTTCCACGAAGAATACAATCAATGACTATGCAACATATACATTAATATTATTCTCATACTACAAATGGATTTAGTTTATAAATATAAAAACATTAACCACACCTTAAATAACATCTGCAATAAAAAACCACTTTTAAAAGTGGTTTTTTATTAACACTGAGACATTGTGATATCAATTAATGCCAGAGACTAACTCATTACCTACGATAAGTCGTTGCCATCAAGTCTGTGATTTTTTTATCTGCATCAGAAATGGCACTCTTTAAACTACTATACATTTCATCATGCTTCATAATTTTATCATTTTTATCCAATACACCTTTATTTATTAGCATATTGGCTATATATGCCCCCTGTATCACTTCAGGTAAACTATGATGCACAGGCTGCTTTACGCTATCACCAACTAAGTGGTCTAAGCATACATCAAGCACTTGTTCGAAATTAAATGTAGCATTAGTGGCACGACAGAGTTTAGCTGTCTGAATGGTATAATGCAGAGCATTTCCAGATACACCTGCAGTGAAACCCTCCATATCAGGACGGCTGAAATTATCCATATTGAGGTTTACAGCTAAATCAAGTATATCTTGGCCTAACGTATCGATATTATTTTGATACATTTTTTCGTTAGGCTTAAAATCAAAATGTAACCCCCCAGAAGCTAAAATCCCCTCATTAAATAAGCCACTTTTACTTTTACTGGAATCGACAGGGTCCCGCATAATACCTTGCAAGGCACCACCAAAAAGCTGACCTAAAGTAACTGGCTCACCTTTTTCACTCATAAATGCGTTTAATGCATAGGTTTCATGGAGCTTAGCGCTTGGTCTATCTAAAAGGCTGCTAGGAAAGCCAAAATTCTCAACTAATATCTTATTATTTCTTGCTTCAGTTTCATTTTTAACAACCGCAGCATCACCAGGAAACTCTAACACTAAGTTTTCTGGTTTCAAGAGTTTGTTTGTATAAAGGTTATTACCTTGAGTGTCCTTCAATGCATCTTTAGTTAATTTTTCAAATAAGTGTTTCTCTTCACTTTCATTCAATTTTTCATTTTTTGATAATTTGTCTCTGATTGTGTTCAAACGTTCAGATAAATCACTTTGGTTAGAATTCATAAACCCATCAAAACATACTGATAACCGTGAAAAGATCTCTGCTTTATGCACAAGTGTAAATTGATCAGATGTCACTTTGACAGGCTTACTTTGATCGCATTGAAGAAAGTTTTTCACATATACCTTCTTCCCACTTAGATCTACATCATCTGTTGCCGTATTAAGAATATTAGTTAAACTAGATGCCATTGCATCGAGAGCCCGTTCAGATGCAGTACTTTTACCATTTATTAATTTATTTTTAATTAAAGAAGAAAAAATTTCACTGCCGCTTTTTAGTTCTACTTTTACTTTTTGATAAGGTTTTGGACTCAACAATTTACTTAAAGAAACAATGGGATCTTTATTCTCAATGTGGGAAATTTTTTTGACATCTAAATCAATATTTTTTTTATCCATGATTTCAGATGTTTCAGTCTGTCCGCATGCAGCTAGTTTGTTTAATGAAAGCATAATATCTCCTAGAGGTTAAGCTTTAATTATCCATCATCCTGCACATCAATATCACCAGATTACTTATGAAAAAATCCGTAAAAAATAACTATCACCGAACGACATGTATAACAACCAACAATCGCGCTTATACCAAGATGTAAAAGTGACTTTAAGGAGCAAAAAAAGCCTTATCCTTGGCTCAAATCTCTGTAGAGAAGCCCATAAATTATAGAATACTAGTAGAATATTTAAGACAATCTTGCGTATGATTTCATTTCGTTTCAAGGTTGAATTTGAACGTGAAAAATTACACTAAAAAATCTTTTAGATTGAATCAACTCTTATTTTAAATAATAAAAGTCAACCAATATTAATCTTGGCACGCATAAGTTTAAATTTACGTGAAATATAATTTTAAAAAAACTTATTGAAAACGACTATTGCTCCTACTGTTAACATGGATGCAAGAAGAGCAGAGAAAAAACATACCAATAAAAAATATATATTTCTCATTGGTATGTCAGTACGAATTGATAAATTTCGTTCGATTGAATATGGAGAAACATTGATATTACTTAAGGATTCTTTACGACTCTGCTTAATATTCTTTATCTCAAAAATCGGATATTCCTCTTCAATTAAAACGCCTGAAACACTTTCATCCAGAATCAGTATATAACCTTCTTTAGAAATGGTTTTTATTTCGCACGCTAAGTTATCAAATTGCGCAAGAGATTTTCTTAAATTGGAAATGGCTTTGGTCAATGATGTTTCACTCACGAAAACCTTACCCCAAACTTTTTCTTGTATATACTCCTTACCTACAACTTCATTTACATGATCACATAGTAGTTTTAATATTACAGCCTCACGTCCACCTATGCTAACTACATTATCCTCAGTGCTAACCTGTCTTTTAAGCACATCAAAAACCATCTGATTTCCTAACGCATAGTTTCTTGCCATTGCTATTCCTCCTAAGAATTACTCGTTCATCAAAAAATTAACTCAGAGTTACATTGTGGTCTTTTTTTCAGAATAAAGTAATAAAAAATCGCCAAAAAAAGATGAATTAACCAGAAAAAAATCGAAAAAAACACACTCAAAAAACAAGGTGCGGGCCTTTTGCAGCTTTGAATACAATGGAAAAACAAACGAAACTAAATGTATCAATCTGCCGAATGTAAATACTAATTATTAAGATTACAGTGCATTGCGCTGATATGCTTAGAAGGTGATAAGGAACTACGGGAACCACAGAGAATATAACTAACAAAAACCTAAATATTCATACTTTAAAATATGACACACTTTATTATACTCACCTTAATTATTTTAAATTGAAAATTTACCTTTAGGAAAGTTTAGTGTTGAAACTTAATTTATTAATGTGTACACATATGTTTATGTTTACAAATCTATATACATTAAGTCATAAGCCAGGTCTAAAATATCTACTTAGACCCGACTTACTATGTTTAGCTTAACTGTTAGAATCACCCAGTTTTAATTGTAATGCTTTTATTAACTCACTCTGCTCTTTCACCAAAGCCTCCTGTCCTAAAAATGTAAAGTCTTCAAATCCAGTTTTCATATGAGTCGATAGGAATCTTGATATATCTGCTTTAAGACTGTCGGCTCCATGGATGTTTGCCATAAATTGCTTTTCCAACTTTGCCTGCGCATCTTTACCATTCTTAGTAGCGAATCCTTCCATAAAAGGCATTTCTGTAAGAACTTTGAGTGCTGACTGACGGTAATTGCTACCCAGTAAATTCAACTTTTCTTCATTTGTCGTCAGCTGATTGGCTGTGCGACGAGCCCCATCTAAAATAGCTTCCCCTTTTTTCATCTCAATGGCGCCACGGCTACTATCCGAACGGAAAAGCCGAGTTTTTCCTGAATCGAGGCGACTCATCGCCTCAGTGGCAACACCTTTACGCTGCGTCTGGAAAGGCTGATCAGACACAACATCGGCTCGCTTCCATAGATCAGGAAAACGTTTCACTTCGGCCCAATAACTTGAAATCGATTTAGACTGCCCGTTCATTGCCGCCTCTAACGCATCAATATCCGCATACTGCCCATATTGATCGAGTAAAATGCCTTCCCAATTAACCTCCATAGCATTGACAACATAATCACTAATTTGTTGGCAGAGCAACTCTCTATTAGCTTGATTCATATTGGACGCTGTTTTAAGTAATTCATCAGAGTAGAGTTCATCCATGGGCTCATTTTTTGTTACAGGTGCCTGAAAATCGTCATTTTTGATTCCAGTAACTGCTTTTTTAAGGTTGTTTTTATTGAAACCTGTAATTGCATTTAGCAAAGCGTCCTTTCCTCCACCTGACGGCGAAACCACGTCACTTGCCATCGCACCTACTGGCAGGATCGGAGCCGGTGGCGGCAAAGGTGGCGGTGGCGGTGGCAATGTACCACTTGCCATAGTTAATGCGACAGAAGGCTGAATATCTCCTTGCACTGTGGATGGTGCAGTACTTTGGCTGGATAAAACCATCCGAGCGTCTTGCTTTTTTTTCAATACTTCTTGTAAAAATGAAGTATCGGCATTGGGCGTCACAGGTGGTACTTCCTGATCTGCCGTTACTGGTCTCAACTTAACGCCATCACGAATCGCTGGCATTAATGGCTGTCTAGAATCCGCATTTTGCTTCGGTACTGTAACTGCCATTTTGGCAACTTGGGCTGGTTTAGCTAACTGAAACGGTTTATTCGCAACTGGCTTTTCTTTGATACTCGGTCTATTACTCACCTGCTTAATCTCGAGTTTATCAGTTGCGGCGATACTGGCTTCTTTATTCTTGATATCGAATGAAGATGGATTGATGATGTGATTGGAAATTGGCATACGGTACTCCTCTGGTCATAGGCTCACTAATGTTATAAATGTGTGAGCAATTAACTAACTATCTACTCCATCACTATATAAATAAGTAGAAGAGGGACACACAGACTTTGTCTGAAATATTCTGAGTAAAACTGGAATGACTTAATCACTCTGTTTATTTAGACAAGTAAAAATTAGGATTACTCAAGTAAATTAATCATTTTTTATTCATCATTTGCCATTAACCATTAATAAAATTTTCATTTATTTTAGTATTAATATTCCATTCAGAGATTTGATAATGCCTATTCATACAAGCAATTATTCTAATTTTTCCAGCTATAAAAGCTACAATCAATTCGCAGCTATACCTAACACGCTCAATATCGTAAAGCTTTCCCAACGTAGAGCTGATACGCTAAAGCCTGTGAAAACGATAAGTTCATTCGCAGAGATCAACAATGTCAAAAAATCTCTCCATCGAGTGAAAATCGAAGCGGCTCAGCTAATACAAAAAAGTTATCGCTCTTATCAACAAAAAAAAGCTGACAAAGAGCTCAATACAGTCGGTATTAAATCACTCACAAATGCTAAGGCAGGACGCAGCTACTTCTATAATGCACAAGCCGAATTAGTCGCAAAAACACCAACTAAATTTAATCCTGCTGGGAAAGGAACCTACAAACAGTTAGTACGCCAAGATAGTCAATTTGTGCAATTACATATTCATAATGACACGTTTGATATAGATAAAAATAAATACAACCAATTAGCAATGAATCAGCTTAGATCTCATCCTTCAATTTGTCCTTCTATTTATGTAAACGATTCGACCATGATTGCCCATAATGGTGGCATTGAAGTAGCACAATTAATTGAACAAGGGGACAAGATTCCCTTAATTCACTTTAAATCACTCTTAGAAGATTTATGTTCCTTACATAGCAAGGAGATATTCCTGCACGATATTAAACCTGAAAATCTAACCTATAAAGGCAGCCATGTGTATCATATTGATGTGGAAAATCTGGTCGCGCCGGATTATAACCATGGCGAGAATGGTATTGTCTACACGCCAGAGTACACCACAGTACTTTTAATGAATGCGATATCAAACGAGGATCCGCTAGCAGACCAAAACCAAGATAACTACGCCATTTTATTGAGTATGATTGAAGCCACTAGCGGTGATTTTTTCCCAAATACCCCAGTTGTAAATACTCAACGTTTTTATGGGCTCCTGGGTAAGGATCTAATAAGAGCTCAAGGCTGGATACAAGAGCACATCAAGCCTGAGTACCAAGCGACAGCAGGAGCATTACTTCAGTGTCCAGGAACCAATAGCGATTTAACGCCCTTAATCGATATGATTAATTGGAAATAAACTGTCTCAAACCGCTTGTAACAATCAATGATTGGAGCTCTATTTCCATAGATGGCTCCATAACCACTTTTTATGGTTATAGAGCTAACAACGGTTCTTAGTTCTGTGATGACTTTATGAGCTGAACGTGCAAATAGTACATTCATCAAAGTATGTGTACTATTTCTATCCACTAAATCATCTCTGTGCATAATGGCTTTTAAATCACCTCTTTTGCTGATGCCAATTTAGTTACAATTTCAGCTATAGCGTGAATAAACGCGAGTATTCCCATGCAATTTCATTTGCTTAGTATTAACATTGGGCAATCAATGTCAGCATTTATCGCATTCAAGTTACTAAGGTGAGCTAGTCGCCTTGGTTGAATGCGGCTATATTAGGCAGATTCGTTTTCAATTTCAGCCAGTTGGTTAATCTTAACTGTTTCTCATCAGTAGAATAAGCACCAATCTGAGCAATTAAGGGACATCCCATGGGACAAGAAACCTCGAAAATCCTCGTCGTCGATGATGATATGCGCCTGCGAGCGTTACTCGAGCGTTACCTGATGGAGCAAGGTTATCAGGTGCGCAGCGCGGCCAATGCCGAGCAGATGGACCGCCTATTAGAACGCGAAAACTTCCATTTACTCGTGCTCGACTTGATGTTGCCCGGTGAAGATGGCCTGTCTATCTGTCGCAGGCTGCGCCAGCAAGGTAACCCTATTCCGATCGTGATGCTGACGGCCAAGGGCGATGAAGTCGACCGCATTATTGGTTTAGAGTTGGGCGCTGACGATTATCTACCAAAACCTTTCAATCCACGGGAATTACTTGCGCGGATCAAAGCCGTGATGCGTCGCCAAACCCAAGATGTGCCCGGTGCGCCAGCTCAGCAGGAAGCACAGATTAGCTTCGGTGAGTTCTCGCTGGATTTAGCGACCCGTGAGATGTACCACGGCGACGAATCGATTGCGCTCACTAGCGGTGAGTTTGCCGTACTTAAAGTGCTCGTCACCCATCCACGCGAACCCTTGTCTCGGGATAAGTTGATGAACCTCGCCCGTGGCCGCGATTATTCGGCGCTAGAACGCTCCATCGACGTGCAAGTGTCACGTCTGCGCCGCTTAATCGAAAAAGATCCCGCGAATCCTCGCTACATTCAAACGGTTTGGGGTTTAGGTTATGTGTTTGTACCCGATGGTGCCGCGCGTCGATGAGCCGCGCTGCCATCTTAATCTCCTGCGGTTATTGAGCCCACGATGAAACCTAAGTTTTGGTGGCGGTTTGTTCCTCGCAGCGCATTTAGTCAAACCGTGATGCTGATTGGTTGCCTATTACTGATCAATCAGCTGGTGTCTTACGTCACGGTCGCCGTCTATGTACTTAAGCCAAGTTACCAACAAATCAATCAGTTAATCGCTCGCCAAGTCAAATTACTGTTTGTCGACGGTATAGATATTGGCCGCGAACACTTAACCATAGTCGATGCCCTTAATGCCAAAGTCCACGACGATGGCATGAAAATCTACAATCAACAGCAAGCACATGAAGCGGGTATTGAGCAAGCCACTTACTATGGTTTCTGGTCATCGCAGATGTCGGAATATCTTGGCGGCGATGCTGAAGTCCGCGTCACCCATGGCAGCGTATTACAGATTTGGATCCGTCCACCACAGGCGCCCTCGATTTGGATAAAAGTGCCACTTATCGGCCAAAATGTTTCAGATCTTTCGCCACTCACCCTTTATTTAATGGTGATTGGCGCACTTAGTGTCGCTGGGGGATGGTGGTTTGCTCGCCAGCAAAACCGCCCACTTAGGCGATTACAAAAAGCCGCGATTTCAGTCTCCCGCGGTGAATTTCCCGATCCCTTGCCGCTAAAAGGTTCGAGTGAAATTGTCGAAGTTACCAATGCTTTCAACCAGATGGCGCACAGCATGAAGCAACTGGAGCAGGACAGAGCGCTATTGATGGCGGGGATCTCCCACGACTTGCGCACACCGCTCACCCGTATTCGCCTCGCCTCTGAGATGATGGTTGAGGAAGATCAATATCTTAAAGATGGCATAGTCAATGATATCGAAGATATGGACGCCATCATCAGCCAGTTTATTGCGTATATTCGCCAAGATCAGGAAACCAGCCGTGAGCTAGGCCAAATCAATAAACTTATTCAAGATGTCGCTCAAGCAGAGGCCAATCGCTCCGGCGAAATTGAAGTGGTGTTAACTGACTGCCCAGAAGCCCAATTCCAAGCGATTGCCATCAAGCGGGTACTGAGTAACTTAGTCGAAAATGCCTTTCGCTATGGTTCTGGCTGGATCCGCATTAGCTCACAGTTCGATGGTAAACGTATCGGTTTTAGCGTTGAAGATAACGGCCCAGGGATCGATGAGTCACAAATTACCAAACTATTTCAACCTTTTACCCAAGGTGATATCGCCCGTGGTAGTGTTGGTTCGGGCCTAGGCCTCGCCATCATCAAACGGATTATCGATAGACACCAAGGGCAAATTACACTCTCCAACCGCGCCGAAGGCGGTTTAAAAGCCCAAGTGTGGCTGCCGCTGGAATAACGCGAGATCACATATTTGCAAATCAAATGACAACGCTGACATCCAAGTGAGCACTTGTCATATTAATGTCACCTTAAATTCATAAACTCAGCACAGTTACTGGCTCTGACCATTATGAAGATTGCAAAATGAAAATTTCAACGCTGTCGCTTTCTGCTTCTGCCCTGTTGTTATTGCTCGCGGGATTGCTAGCAGCCGTAGTGCTGTGGAGCAGTGATCAGCGGCAACAAATTGAGCAACAAACACTTACATTACAAGCTATTCAGCAGGATTTTCTCGTCGGTGTACGCCGCGATCTCGATGGCTATTTAGCCAGTGGCAACGCTAGCCAACTTGAACAAGCGAAAACCAAACTCAGCGCCATTAAAAACCAGCTCACGCAGCCTAACCTCGCAGCCATGGGCGCTACCGACAATGACTTGCAAGCCAGCCTAAGTAGCTTCATTCAAGATTTAGATACCAAGTACCGCGCCGCGGGTAAACTCGCTGGCAACCCTAGGCAACTGCTCGCCCACGCCGAATCTGAAATGCTCGACTATAACCGTCGTCTGGGCAGTTATGCCGATAAAGGCTTAACCACAAATGCGGCGGTCGCCGAACAATATCTGCAATTGAGCCGCGATTTACCTTCTATCGTCTACCAACTTTCCCAACTGACCGATGGTTATCTGATCGGTAAAAATCAGCAGCTCAAGGGTATTTTAGACAGCACCAGCAAAGAGCTAAATACGTGGCACGACACCCTCAGCGCACTGCCGTTAATCGGCGTATATGAACAGCAAGAAGCAGATGAATTTGCACTCGGTGCCAGCGAACCGGAACAAATTGAAATCGGCGAGAGTGACCGCAGTGAACTGCTGAGTCTCGCCAATCGATATAACAAAGAAGTCGCCAATACCCACCAATTACTGCAAACCAACCAAGAGATGCAAGATCAACTCATTCAAGCGATTAGCAATGTGGAACAACAGCTTATTGGTTTAGGTGAGGCTCAGGCAGCAAAGAACCAGCAGCTGAAATATGAGTTACAGCTAATCCTCTACACTATGGTTTCCATCATGGCCTTGTTTGCGATTGGTTATTTAATCCTGCAGCAAAATCGTGTCGTCAAACCGCTAAAACGTCTCAACCAAGCTTTTATGAAATTAAGCGAATCGAACAGCCGCGAGCGTTTAGATATTAATCGTCGCTGCGAGACGGGCCAAATCGCAGGTCATTTCAACCAATTACTGCACAGGTTTGAACAGGAAGACGAGGCGCAGCGCCAGCAAATCACTAAGGTTTCTCAATCATTAAGCCAACTGGTGGCGCGCATTACTCAGCTGTCGCAGCACACAGAGCATACCCAGACGATTGTGGCCGATACGCAAACACAGACAGAACATATCCGCAGCCTCGCCAATGAGGTGAGCCACACTTCGGCACTCGTGGAAGACAGCGCCGCCGAAACCATGCGCCAAATGCAGTCGAGTCAAGCACAAGCCGAGGCGGTATTGAGCGCGACCGAGCAAACACAAACCGCGGTCGGTCTGTGCCATTCGTCCCTTGAAAGCCTAAATAACTCAGTGACGGATGTATCGAAAATCATTGATGTGATTGGCAATATTGCCGAGCAAACTAACTTACTCGCCCTTAATGCTGCCATCGAAGCTGCGCGGGCTGGCGAGCAAGGTCGCGGCTTTGCCGTGGTGGCCGATGAAGTGCGTAATTTAAGCCAACGCACCCAAGTGTCTTTGAATGAGATCGTGAAAATTCTGCAACAACTTACCCAATCAAATCATGCTCTCAGTGAGAGTGTCGATGGCATAGCACAGGCCACCAGCAGCCAGAAACTGCGTGCTCAAAGCCTGTGGCAAGTGGCGCAAACAGTGCAAAACCAAGCAAGTGAAATGGCTAATACCGCCAAACAAGGCTCGCTAAATGCCAAAGAGCAAGTCGATTATCTCGATGAATTTGTTCGCACTATGGATAGTTTAAAAGAACAAGCGCAAACCAGTTCACAGCAGAGTGAGGTCATCGCCCAAGAAGTACAGCAGAGTGTAGAAGATATTGAAACCAGCTTGGGGATTGGGCAAAGCCAAATAAACCGTGCGGCCTAAAACCGCACGTTTATTCACTTAATTTCTCTATTTGTGTTTAATCGTCGATTCGACAATTGTGGATATTAGAGCCATCGAACTGACATTCGACATCAACCCATTTGCCTTCAAATGGCGTTAATGAAGCATCAGTCGCTTGATAGCCCCACAAGGTCTTTTGCATCACTAAACCCGACAAATCAAGCTCATTGCTTCGCACTTCAAGATCAACTTCTTTCACTAACCACTGGTTGTCTGCGAGTTCAACACCTTCTATTTGAATCCATTTTTGGTCAAGTGTCGCTAAGGTTAAACCGTCATCGAATTGAGTTCTGGCATCAATATCAAATGTAAATCCATTAATTTGTAGCTGATTATTGGTAGTCAGTGTCGCCAGACCTTCTAGCTCGAACTTTTTACCTAAGGTTGGAGGTATTCCACCATTATCATGTGATGTTTCAAATTCAACTTCTCTGGCCCATAAACCCTGCGGCATAGATTGAATATCTACATCGACTAACTTGCCTTCAACCAAGTTAGCTTGCTTGCCATCTTCAAATTGAGTATTTGTAGTGACATAGAGTCGAGTACGGGCATTAAGCTCAAACTGCGTTTTATCTTGGTTGACCCAAGTAATAGTCCCTTCTAGCTCCATATCGTTAAAAGACGCCGTATCTTCCACCTCGACTTCAGAGGCCAAAAATGAAGCACCACTTTGCTGGCCTTCCACTTCGACCCATGCGCCTTCCTGTAAGCTGCCTTCTAAACGTGCGTTGGCATAATCAATCACTGCCGAACCGATATTGAATTGTTGCGTGGCCTTGTTTAATCCAGAGACACGTCCCTCAATTTCAGCAAACGCAAAATTGGGGATAAGGTTTATAGAATAAACCTGCCATTCTCCCATTACCGTTGGATAACCATTTACCGCAACCCAATCGCCTACTTTATACTGAGTCGCGTCCGCTGGTTTAACGACTAAATTAATCCCATTAACGGCAATAGTATTTTGATTAACGGAACTGATTTCACCCACAAGGCTTGGATCTAATATGACATTTTTAGCCTGTTGGCCTTCATTATCAATTTTGACCCTCATCCCCATTTGAATAGCATTAACCTCTAACGGCTGTTGACCATAGTGAATCTTAGCATTAGCGATATTGACGTTATATCCATTGACCGTAATCGAATTATTGTCAGAAGCAATATTTGTTACTGTACCGTTAATTTTTGCGGGTAACGTAGGTTGTGGAACGATAGGATCGGGTTTAGAGGTATCTGTTGATGAATCATTACCACCGCAACCTGCCAGCAAAATGGCCGTAATACAGACTAAGAGTTTATTCATTTTCTTCCCTATTTTGTCTTGTTAAATCAGTGCTGGGCATCTTAGTATGAAGATCGTCAAGCAAATGTGAAGAAATGAATTAACCTATGAAAGTATTAATTGTTGATGATAATCATGATGTTATTGAAACAATCATGGATTATTTAACCCTAGAGGGAATTATTGCCGACTGTGCATATCACGGGGAAAGTGCAATCAATTTAATTCAACAAAACCATTACGATGTCATCATAATGGATATTATGATGCCCAAATTAGACGGTATTAATACGGTCAAAAAACTGCGTGAAGAAATTTATTGTAATACACCGATTATATTTTTAACCGCCAAAGATAGTCTGCAGGATAAAATTGATTCTTTTACATCAGGTGGGGATGATTTTTTAAATAAACCTTTCGCGATGGAAGAATTATGCTTACGGCTGCATTCACTGCATAATCGTGGCCCACGTTTAGATGTGGGTATTTTGCGCTTCAGTGATATCAGTTTAAATTTGCAAACCCATCAAGTTACCCGTGCTGGTAAAGAAATTAAGCTCAGTAAAATTCAGCGCACCATTCTTTCACTGTTACTAAAACATGCGCCCGCTATCGTGAGTAAAGAGCAATTGGTAGATACAGTATGGGGAGATGATGCACCTTCGAGTGATTCACTTCGCAGCCACATATACAGCTTACGCAGTGCACTCGATAAAGGTTTTTCAGACTCAAAATTAGAGACTATCCATGGCCAAGGTTACCGACTTATCCCCTGAGCATTTTCCGAGTTTATATAAAAAAATCCGCCTCACTTTTTTAGTATTAACTAGCTTGATGTTTGCCATTTTTTGGAGCCTCATTTATATCGCCGAAGAACAAATTGAGAAGATTAGCCTCGAGCAAACGCTGGCCACAGAGACTCGCGAATATCTAAAGAATTATCAAAGGTTTGGTGATAAAGCACAGCTCCCCGATATCAATGAATTGAAAACATATTGGAGCAAAGAGTTTGTACCAGCTTGGCTGCAACCTTATCAAAATACCGGATTTTACGAACATCAACTGGGTGACGAAGATAAACACTTTTTGATATCCGCTCATCCTTCTGGGCAAGGGCTGTTGTATGTGGTTTATAAGGATGACGCGGACGATTTCCTTGATAGCTATGAAGATAGAATGCACATTTTGATCTCTATTATGGGGATCGGTTTGCTCCTGTTTATCATGGCGTATGGATTGTATTTTGTACGTCTGCTATCCAGTCCACTCGCTGAGATTGAAAATAAAATCAATCAACTATCACCAAAAAGACCGACATCAACACCGAGTACTTCATACCGTGAAACCCGCCAGATTGAGCAAACCCTATTAAGCAACAAAGCTAAAATTGCCGCCTACTTCACTCGGGAACAAGAATTTAGCCGTTTTGCCTCCCATGAACTACGCACGCCCATTATGGTGATCCAAGGTTCGGTCGAATTGCTCAAAAAAATCCCCAATGCGACAACCGAGGCTCAACAATTAATGGTCAAAAAAGCCATTACACGTATTGATTACGCAGGGCATCAAATGAAAACGCTCACCGAGGCCTTTTTACTTCTCGGAAAAGAAGACATTGAATCCCAGCACTACAGCCAAATTGATTTAGCACCACGCCTTGAACACATTTTAGCTGAAATGGCGCAGCACTTTGCCAAGCAAGAAATCACCTACAGCTTAACGCTTAAAGATTGCTTGAGCATCAAGGCGCCACTGAGCTTTATTGACATAGTGATAGGCAATTTAATTAAAAATGCTTTCAATTACAGTGCCGGAAACATTGAAATTACGATGCAAAGCAACCAATTATGGATACTGAATCCACTAAGCACTCAAAGTACTGATACATCAGGCTATGGCTGCGGATTAATTATTATTGAACGTATTTGCGAGCGAATGGGCTGGGCATTTTCAACCCAAAACGATGGTGCTAGCTATCAGGCTTATGTTCAGTTTATAGATAATGCCCATTAACCGAAGTTAGCTTGGATAAATGGCCTCGTTTTAGCAAATTCTGAGTTGCAAACCCAATCTTCACAACCGCTTCACGCTTGTCTTGGCACTATGCTCGCAACACTGTAATAGCCATTGAGGCTGAGTTACATAAAACCATAGAAAGGACAAACAGATGAATAAAATGACTCTTACCGTTTTCGCAATGGCACTTTCATTCACGACTATGGCCAGCCAAGCAGGCTTTCAACCTACAACGGGTGAACCTCAAATACAGGGTGGCTTCCAAGGGCCGAGCGCAAGACAAGTGATTCATGATGTGGTGAGCGCGCTCAATGCCAGTGATGACGCCCAAATTGAGTTAACGGGCCATATCATTTCTTCCATTGGACACGATGATTATATTTTCCGTGACGCTACGGGTGATATTAAGGTCGAAATTGATGATGATTTATGGCGCGGCAACACAGTAACACCTGAGACTCAGGTCATTATTCGTGGTGAAGTGGATAAAGATTGGTCTGAAGTGACCATAGATGCAGACAACATTCAAATCGTACAATAAATTGATTTAGTTAAAGCCAGCCAATCAATGGCTGGCTTTGGTCACATCCAAACTTCATGTCTTAAATACGCTTAGATAGCGGCCAAAACAACTTCAGCTTTACTGGCTTCAAAAGCCTTTGGCTCTTCTACATTCAGTAGAGTCACTACACCGTTATCGATGATCATGGCGTAACGTTGTGAACGCACGCCACCAAAACCGGCAGTATCCATCTCTAAACCTAAGGCTTTAGTAAAGCTGGCATCGCCATCGGCTAACATCATTAATTCAGAGGCATTTTGTGCTTCGCCCCACGCTTTCATCACAAAGGCATCGTTCACAGCAACACAGGCAATCAAATCCACGCCTTTCGCTTTAAATTGATCGGCTAATACCACATAGCCAGGTAAATGCGCTTCAGAACACGTTGGAGTAAAAGCACCTGGCACTGCAAACAATACGACTTTTTTACCCGCGAACAATTCGGTAACTTGGTGATTCACCATGCCATCTTTAGTCAGTTGACCTAATGTGGCAGCAGGTAATGTTTGACCTTGAGCAATCATGTCTTTCTCCATTTAGTTAAAATAACTCATCCATACTAGCCCTATTTACCGCAGATAAACACCGAGAGAAATAAGGGCGATTAGGCTCGAGTTCGATTCAACCGCAGCCCCGCACACAAACTAAGACATAACAAACCTAATACTGAGAAGGCGCCGCCACTTTCCTCAACAACGATAATGTCGGGCTCTCTGTCTCGATCGCTACTCTCCAATGGCAGCGCATACAAACTATCGGTCTCATCGGCGCTAATGGTCGCAACAATATCGCTGTAACCCACTTCATACACATCAATCAACACATCATAGTGATCCGTCGCATAACCCGTGTAGAGCGTGGTCAACACTTCGTAATCGTCCTGTGTCGAATCGCCGTAAATGGTAAATACGTCTGTGGTGTAGTAATGCACCCAAGGGCCACCATCACGACTGAGATAAAGCTCGGCAAATAAATCAGCTCTTTCATTAAGATATGAACCATTGACATCAACGTCGAAGGTCACGCTAAACGTTTGATAAAACCCATCGTAGTCAAAGTCTTCAAACAAACGACTGCTGGCATCAAAAATCGAAAAGCTGTGATACACAGGTGCGCGGTAGGGATCTTCACTGGTCGCACTCGAACTCGGAATCCCTTGGCTCGCATGTTTCGCTGTTACTTGCTCACGCGTCATCGGCGAGGCGCCCATAAGTTGCACTCGGTTTACCGTCGGCGCTTTGGATGATAAGGCTGGCGCCAAGGATTTCACGGCCGCAGCGGCGACTTCAGTGACATTTTTTGCGGGCGCGGCTTGTTGTAACAAAGCTAAAGCTTGTTGTTCCTGCTCAGCAGCTTGCTCGCTATTTTCTGCTTTTTTGGCAATACCAACGCTGGCTGCAGTAAATGGCGTTAAGCTTTGCGATGACTCCAGTTCGCGGGGCTGAGCGCTAGCGGCAGGGGACGCTAAAAACAGCGCAGCAATAGCCGTTGCCATAAACAGCTTAATATTAACTGTGGCTGCCATATCTTGCTTATTGAGTGTGTTCATCTTGAATATCCTATGGATAACCCGTTCAAATTGGAGCTATTAAAGTGCAATGAAGGTGAACATAAGCTGAACATCAACGCTCACTGTTCTCAGCCAGAAGATACGTTCAGCCCGAGTTCATCTGGAATGGGTAACACTCACAAAACTTAAACGATACAAGCGCGAGCATAGAGATAGACTCGCCAACAGAACTTCAGTTCTGTCACGAATAACAAAATAACTGTCAGAGTTAATTTTGAAGGAATTGTGCCAACCAATTGGCTGATCTCTATGTGTTTGTTAAGGTGATGAGGTATTCTTAGTCGACTCGATAAGTTATCCATCTCACTCATTAACTTAAGATCGCTGAACATTGCGGGTACCCGATATGAAACTTGGTTTGACCTTGGCCCTAATCACTTGCTTATCAGCCTCCTTTGGTTGCATAGCAGGTAATGATAGACATGATGATCGCAATCAGCCTCGTAACCAAGGTGCGAAGAATGAACAGCGCCGTCTGGCGGTCAATAGCCCTGATCAAGCGGTGGCAATGGCGCAACGACAATTTCAAGGCAAAGTATTGAGCGTACAATCCAGCGGATCGGGATATCGTATTAAAATCCTCAATAATGATGGCCAAGTATTTTCTGTTTCAGTAGATGCCGCAACGGGCCGAGTCTCGAGGAACTAACGATGCGATTGTTACTAGTTGAAGATGATATAGAACTACAGACTAACTTAAAGCAACATCTCCTCGATGCCCATTACAGTATCGATGTGGCGAGTGATGGTGAAGAAGGCTTATTTCAAGCGCTCGAATACAACTATGATGCAGCAATTATCGATGTAGGTTTACCTAAACTCGATGGTATCGCCTTGATCCGTAGCGTGCGTGAACAAAAACGCGACTTTCCTATCCTGATTTTAACCGCAAGGGACAGTTGGCAAGATAAGGTTGAAGGACTCGATGCCGGTGCCGACGACTATCTGACGAAACCTTTCCATCCCCAAGAACTCATCGCACGACTAAAAGCCCTGATCCGTCGCTCCGCCGGTAAGGCCAGCCCCCTGATCTACAACGGCCCCTTTAGCCTTAACACCAGCAGTCTAGAAGTACGTAAAGGCGAAGAACTGGTTAACCTCAGCGGCTCTGAATACAAGTTATTCGAATTTTTTATGTTGCATCAGGGCGAAGTCAAATCAAAAACCGTCCTCACAGAGCACATCTACGATCAGGATTTTGATTTAGATTCTAACGTCATCGAAGTCTTTATCCGCAGGTTACGCAAAAAACTCGATCCTGATAATCAATACAACCTGATTGAAACCCTGCGCGGCCAAGGTTATCGCCTAAAAGCGTTAACGTCTGGGCAAGCAACCGATGAGTAAACGCGCCATGGCGTGGCAAGTGCTGAACTCCCTAAAAGCACGCTTAGTTGCCAGCGCGCTATTATTTATCTTAGTGTTATTACCCTTGATCGGCGTTGCCTTAAACGATGCCTTTACTGAACAAGTTAAAAGCGCAACCAAGAATGAACTCAGTGCCTATGTCTATTCAATTCTCGCGGTGACTGAAGTCGAAAACAAACAAATATCTATCCCAGAGTTAGTGCTAGAGAATCGTTTTAACCTCATTCAATCAGGACTGTATGCCATTGCAACCACTGAAGACGCCAGCGGCAAACAAGATATAGTGTGGCACTCGCAATCTTTTATGGGGATTACGCCACCGCCACATTTTACCATCCCAGCCACAGGTCAAAGCGCATTTGAGCAAATCGAGCTCGCCGATCAACTCCATTTGATTTATAGCTTTAGTGTCAGTTTTGCCAGCCAAAATCAAAACGTGCCAGTGACAATCCACATCATTAAAGACGAGCGAGAATTTCAGCAGCAAATTGATCAGTTTAATCAACAGCTTTGGACTTGGCTGCTGATCTTAATGTTAGTCATGTTAGTGTTTCAATTAAGTTGGTTACTGTGGACGTTACGACCTTTAGCACGCTTTACCCAAGAGTTACATTCCGTCGAGCAAGGTAAGTCGATGCAGCTAAGTAGCCAGTACCCCACTGAATTACAAGCGGTTGCTCGGCAGCTTAATATTTTGCTCAATACCGAACAAACCCAACGAAAACGCTATCGTAATGCCTTGGCCGACCTAGCCCATAGCCTCAAAACACCACTGGCGGTGATCAAGAGTCAGGCCGACTTAAGCGAATCCTCCAGTGAGCAAGTATCAGTGATCAGCCGGATCATTGGCCACCAGCTAAAACGCGCCCAAACCGCAGCGGCGGCCTCGTGGCATTTAGGTATTCGTGTCGATGAAGTCGCCGCTAAGTTATTACGCACATTAGCTAAAATTTATCGAGAGCCACAAATCAATCTCAGCGGCGAGATGGTAGAACACGCAGTATTCAAGGGGGATGAAGCAGATCTGACTGAAATTCTAGGCAATTTACTCGACAACGCCTGTAAAGCCGCGAAGTCTACGGTGACATTAACGGTCACAGGCGATGCCTATCAACTGCTAATCTGTATCGAAGATGATGGCCCAGGGATCAGTGAAGCCCTGCAAAATCAAATCTTTGAACGTGGTATTCGCGCAGACTCCTACCTTCAAGGTAATGGTATTGGGCTTGCTATCGTGCGCGATTTAGTCGACAGCTATAACGGCAGAATTTCTGTCTCTCGTTCAGAAACCTTAGGTGGAGCCAAATTTAGCATCAGCTTTGCACACTCAGTTTAAGTCATTATTTTCAATGTGATAGATTTATGACTTCTCCTAAAATTTGGCTATTAATAAATTTTTAACCGCAAAACACTTTCAGCTTATGTTCATATTCACACGCCTAATATGCCCATAACATCCTCGAACAGGATTATTGGAGCAAACCATGAACAGACTACATCGATGGAATTGGCTAGTGTTAACGGCGGCATTAGTGGCCTTGCCTTTCACTACCACAGCACAGGCTGCGGGCATATCTGCGAGCCAAGGATCGAGCACCGCGGCAAGCCAAGCCGAACTCGAACAAATGCTGGCGCCTATTGCCCTGTATCCCGATAGCTTACTGACCCACATACTTATTGCCTCAACTTATCCACTCGAAATAGTGCAGGCACAGCGTTGGTTAACCCAGCGCCCCAAATCATCGATCGACCAAATTATGTCGCAAGCCGAAGATCAGGACTGGGACCCGAGCGTCAAAGCCTTGCTGGCCTTCCCGACGCTGCTACAAAAAATGAGTGAAGATCTCGAATGGACTCAAAGACTCGGTGAAGCTTTCTTAGAAGATGAAGGCCAAGTGATGAACAGCATTCAGTCCCTAAGACAACAGGCTGATAAAGCGAATAGCTTAGCGGACATGGATAACATGGCAATTACCCGCGCCAACAATCAGATCATCATAGAACCCGCTAAGCGAGAAATCGTCTACGTCCCCTATTACGATCCACGCGTGGTTTACGGCACATGGCGTTGGGGTGTGGCTTATCCTCCTGTATATTGGGAATTTGGCGGCTATGCTGGCTATCCCTATCGTCCGAGTCATAACCATTTCTACTGGTCACCGGGCATCCATATTTCCTTTAACTACTTCTTCAGTTCGTTCCACTGGCACAACCATAAAGTGGTGGTGATCGACTATCGCCATTCACACCGATATCGCCCACGGGAAAGATACAGTGTTAGCCATGGCGCACAACCTTGGAAACATAAACCCGAACATAGACGCGGTGTGAGTTATCACAATCCAGTGGTGAAACAACGCTATTACCATGATGATAAATATCGCGGCAGAGATTCACACTCAAGCGGCAGTAAACAGCACTTCAATAGCCAATATTCGAAGTCTAAAGAACGTCAAGATACCCATAGTAATCTGGGTAATATGAGTAATCAGGGCAATAAAAGTCGTGATAATAAAGACTATCATAACGTCAGCCGTGAACGTGATAACCGCGCGCCGAGTTATCAGAAAACACAAGCCGAGTTAAAGGAACGTCGCTCCGCCCCTATGGTACAAACACCAACCCACAAGGAGCGTAATGACATGCAATCAAGACCCGTACAATCAAAGCCAATGTCATCAAAGGAGCCTCAGCAAAGGCAATATCAAACTCGGGAGTCACAGCCGCGTAATGTCGAACAACAAAGGTCACAGTCACAAAGGCAAGAAAAACCAAGAACTATGACCCCAAGAGTTGAAACGCCACGACCTGAAACAAGACGTACAGAGCCACAACGGATTGAACAACCAAGACAAGCAGCGCCTAGACAACACGAAGAAGTGAGAGTGAGACAAAGTGAGCCACGCCAAAATGCGCAAACCGCTCGCTCGGTAGAACATAACCAAGGTCGATCAACTCAAAGCCAAGAACGCCGTCATAGGGAATAACAAGATATAAACTGAAAACGAGTGCCCAGAAGACTCACCCTCTTACTGGGCATTTTTATGGATTATTTATCTGTAACATCACCTCACAAAGGCAACTTCCTCCAGAGTTAAGATCCTAAATACATCCCATATTCCAAAATGAACTATAAATAACAATTTTAATAACCAAATTTGCAGATATAGTCAGAGTGCGAGTCAAACTGGCTTCATCCGGTCGTCATTTGGCTCTCTTATCAACTCACATCTTGGAGGATGAAATATGGCAACCTTATTAATTGTGCCAGGGTTTGGTGGTAGCGGCCCTTTACATTGGCAAAGTTGGATTGCACAAAAATATGAATCAGCTATATGGGTCAATGACTTACCACTATTGGAGCCTAAGATTCATATCTGGGCCAATGCCATTTGCCGCGCAATCGATCAAATCGAAGGTGAAATCCTCATCCTCGCCCACAGTTTTGGCTGTTTAGCGACAAGCCTTGCCATCGCTCATCATCCACAGCGGGTAGCAGCAGCTATTTTAGTTGCGCCAGCATCACCAGCACGATTTTCTGAGAATGGACACATTCTGCCTGAACACGATGGCACTCAAACGATCAAACACTTGTTGCCAAAACATCCCTTAGGTGTCGCAGGGCTTGTCATTGCCAGTGAAAACGATCCTTGGATGCCCTTTAATCAAGCTGCAAAACTGGCAAAGAAATTTGGATTCCCAACAATCAACTTAGGGTTAAGTGGCCACATTAATGTCGATTCCGGACATGGACAGTGGCCCCTCATTGATGTGCTTATTGGTAATCTTATCTATCAAATAGAAAGTGCAACTCAGAGCCTGTCTAACGATCTCACAAACTCAAACACACAAAAGACACACTTATTACATAAAAGAATATCAAATCGCAAAATGTAACTTTTTAGTTATCAATATTTGATTATAATTCCAATTACGTTGTCAAAAACCACTTACATGAGGACTTATATGGCAACCAAAGAAGATCTACAAACCGTGATCCCCGTGCTCGTCAATAGTTTAGAAAAACTACTGGGTAGAATTGAGTTTGGGACAGTGGAATTAACCTTTCACCATGGGAAATTAGTGCAATTAGAAAAGAAAGAAAAAATTCGTTTAGACCAAGTTACGCCGTCGAAATAAAAACGAAATTTACCACCCAATCAACACAGTTAGACCACATCGCTGACCGGTCAACCGGAAGCCTTATTAAATAATATGAGGATTTCGGTATGAATATTTTATCTCACCTACAAAAAGCAACACTCACCTTAGTTTTGGCCTCTACTAGTTTTCTCGCACTCGCTGAAGATACGCTATTGAATGTTTCCTATGATCCAACCCGTGAATTCTATCGGGAATATAACCAAATCTTCAGCCAATACTGGCAAAAACAAGGCCATAAAGCCCCAACCATACGTCAATCTCACGGTGGTTCAGGCTCGCAAGCTCGCTCAGTTATTGATGGATTAGAAGCGGATGTTGTCACTCTGGCACTGGCCTATGACGTTGATGCATTAAGGCAAAAAGCGGATTTAATTCCTGAAAATTGGCAAAGTCGCCTACCACACAATAGCTCGCCCTATACCTCGACAATAGTGCTATTGGTTCGCAAGGGAAATCCCAAAAATATCCATGACTGGAATGACTTAGTTCGTGAAGGTGTAG
This sequence comes from Shewanella sp. NKUCC01_JLK, assembly GCF_019345615.1. Classification (NCBI taxonomy): domain Bacteria; kingdom Pseudomonadati; phylum Pseudomonadota; class Gammaproteobacteria; order Alteromonadales; family Shewanellaceae; genus Shewanella; species Shewanella sp. NKUCC01_JLK. The sequence continues at coordinate 44,111 of NZ_JAHKRD010000023.1, forward strand.
AGGTCATTACCCCAAATCCTAAGACTTCAGGCGGGGCGCGCTGGAACTATCTCGCCGCTTGGGGTTATGCACTGAAGCAATACGGCTCAGAAGAAAAAGCGTTAGAGTTTGTCACTCAGATTTATAAAAACGTACCTGTGCTGGACTCTGGCGCCCGTGGCGCAACCAATACCTTTGTACAGCGTAAAATTGGCGATGTGTTCATCGCTTGGGAAAATGAAGCCATATTATCAGTTGAGCAGTTAGGAAAAGGTGAATTTGAAATCATTGTTCCAAGTGTCAGCATTCTTGCCGAGCCACCAGTGACAGTGGTAGATAAAAATGTCGATCGCAAAGGGACACGTAAGTTAGCAGAAGCTTACTTAGCACATCTCTATACTGATGAAGCACAACACCTAGCTGCAAAACACTTTTATCGCCCGACAAACCCAGACATTGCGTTGCAATACAAAGACAAGTTTCCACAACTGACGCTCTTTACCATTGATGAGGTTTTTGGTGGCTGGAACAAAGCACAAAAAACTCATTTTAATGATGGTGGTCAATTCGATTCTATTTTAACCAAGATTAGCAAGTAATCTTTTACGCGGTTTCACTCATACGAAACCGCCCATGAGTTTCACTTATCTCGCGACGGAATAATGATATGAGCAAGGTTGTCATAAAATCTGTGCTACCTGGATTTGGTATTACCTTAGGCTTCTCAGTTTTATATTTAAGTTTGCTATTTCTTATTCCTGTAGCCGGATTAGTTCTGTTTACGCTGCAAATGAGTTGGGCTGACTTTTGGGTCGCCATTAGTCATCCTCAGGTTGTAGCCTCATACAAGCTGTCATTTACGGCGTCTTTTATTGGCGCCAGCATTAATGCCATTTTTGGGACTCTCGTCGCTTGGGTGTTAGTACGTTATCAATTTTTTGGTAAAAAAGTCGTCGATGCTTTAGTCGATCTGCCTTTTGCCTTACCGACGGCTGTCGCAGGTATCGCGCTCGTAACGCTTTATTCGACTACCGGGTGGGTAGGTCAATATTTACACTTATGGGGTATTAAAGTCGCCTACAGTCAAATTGGTGTTGTGATCGCCTTAACTTACATTGGATTGCCCTTTGTCGTACGAACAGTACAACCGGTTTTGGCTGATTTTTCGAAAGAACTGGAAGAAGCTTCTGCATCCCTCGGTGCTAATCGATTAACCACCATAAGAAGAGTGATCCTACCTGCGGTATTACCTGCATTATTAACGGGTTACGCCTTAGCCTTTGCACGTGCAGTGGGCGAATATGGTTCCGTCATTTTTATCTCGGGCAATTTGCCCTATCGCACCGAAATTACTCCGCTACTGATAGTGTCCAAAGCTGAGCAATATGACTATAACGGCGCTGCGGCTATCGGCGTGGTCATGCTCGCAGCAGCTTTCCTCTTATTGTTATTAATTAATAGCCTACAGTGGTGGGCGAGTAAAAGAGGTTAAGTCTATGGGCCAAATATCGACTGTAAATCATCAAGCTACCACTGAGGCACCTTGGATAAAGTGGAGTTTAATCGGGATCGCATTAAGCTTTCTCGCACTGTTTCTGGTTTTGCCATTAGCGGTTGTGCTCTACGGCGCCTTCGAAGCGGGTCTCAAGGTCTGGTGGCAAGCCGTGACCGATCCCGATGCGCTCGCTTCCATTCGCCTCACCTTGTTAGTGTTAATTATTGTTGTACCCACTAATGCTATTTTTGGTGTCGCCATCGCTTGGGCCATTGCTAAATTTGAGTTTAGAGGCAAAACCATACTGATCTCGATAATCGATATGCCCTTCGCCATTTCACCCGTCGTGGTCGGGCTGATTTTTGTGATCCTCTTCGGTGCCCAAGGCTGGTTTGGGCCTTGGCTTGCTGCCCATGATTTAAAAGTGATTTTTGCCGTTCCGGGCATAGTCATTGTCATCATGTTCGGCACTTTACCCTTTATTGCCCGTGAACTCATCCCACTGATGCAGCAACAGGGCAAAGATGAAGAAGAGGCCTCACTCACCCTAGGTGCCAGTGGTTTAAAGACCTTTTGGTACGTCACGTTACCAAATATTAAGTGGGGCTTACTCTACGGCGTGATCCTGTGTAATGCCCGTGCTATGGGCGAGTTTGGTGCGGTAGCAGTGGTCTCTGGGCGCATTCGCGGTGAGACCAATACTATGCCGCTACACATAGAAGTGCTTTATAACGAATACATGTTTACGGCCGCGTTTGCCGTGTCATCCCTGCTCACAGGTTTAGCACTGGTCACTATAGTGCTGAAAAGCCTCGTGGAGTGGAAAGATGAGCGCAAACATCAAATTAACTAAACGCAACGTCCTTGGGAACAGAGCATTATGAGCATACACATTCAACAAGTTAATAAGCGTTTTAGTGATTTTGTTGCCGTAGACTCGGTCAATTTAGAGATCAAAACCGGAGAGCTGACGGCCCTTTTAGGCCCATCCGGCTCAGGCAAAACAACTTTACTCAGGATTATTGCCGGACTCGAACAGGCCGACAGTGGCATAGTCAGATTTAATGGCGAAGACATTACCACACAGCATGTGAGTGAACGCGGTGTCGGTTTTGTATTCCAACATTACGCCCTATTTAAACATATGACTGTATTCGAAAATGTCGCCTATGGACTCACAGTCAGACCACGAAAAACACGTCCGAGTAAGGCAGACATTGCCGATAAGGTGCATTCATTACTCAAACTCGTCCAATTAGATTGGACTGCTAATCGCTATCCATCACAACTTTCAGGCGGTCAAAGGCAACGCATCGCACTCGCCCGCGCGCTTGCGGTCGAACCTAAGGTTCTACTGTTAGACGAACCCTTTGGCGCGCTCGATGCAAAAGTGCGCGCAGAATTACGCCGCTGGTTAAGACGCTTACACGATGAGATTAATGTCACTACCGTATTTGTGACCCATGATCAGGAAGAAGCACTCGAAGTCGCAGACAAAATCGTGGTGATGAATCAAGGCCGTATCGAGCAGCAAGGTACGCCAGAAGAAGTCTATGATAATCCAAGCAATCCTTTTGTGTACGAGTTTCTTGGCAATGTGAACCTATTTCATGCCCGAGTAAAACAAGGGCATAGCACTATAGGCAATATTCACATTCCCTCACCTGAGCACACGATTAACGAAGAGCAACAAGGCTTAGCCTATGTGCGCCCACACGAAATCGAAGTACTGACACAACCAACTGAAAATGCCCTTAAAGTCAGTTTAGACTTAGTGACCATAGTTGGCCCAGCAGTGAGATTAGAAGTCCTAACTGAGCTAGATAACCAACTGATCCATGTTGAATTATCTAAAGTGCAATTTAAACAGCTTGGCATAAACAAAGGTGATAGCGCTTGGATCCAGCCGCGCTATACCAAAGTCTTTTTAGGGGAAGGTATTTAGCCACTCACCGCCCTAATCAATAGATCAGAACTTCAAGGTCAAGGACTGACCTTCTCCCATTCCCTGCCACTCAACACTCAAATCCATAATCTCATTGAGAATATGATCAAAATCTATTTGGTTAACAATAGGAACTGCTAAGTCTCGACTGCTACAGGCTTGCTCTAACTGATAAATAAAGCCGTCATAGGTTGGCGTTTCACCCGACCACAGTAGCGACTGCAGGGTCTCAACTATGGATTCGGTTTGCCACACCTCCGTTTTATCAGCGATGGCACGGGAGGTTTCATTATGCTCTAAGGTAAAGCTGATATCGGCGCCAGCTCTGATCTGCGAGAAGAAAGCACCTTGAATATGCAGACGTTTTTCAACCACATAGTGGATCATATCGTGAGGTGCTATACCTTGTTCTGGCATTTGGGTTTGGGTCGCACTACCGTCCATGCGCACACAACGCAACTGGCCATAACGCTGAGTACCTTTAGTGAAGATGACTTGCATAAAACCATCCTTAGTATTTTGATTAACGCATGCATAATGCGAACTCAAGTATAGTCCAACTCTGCGCCAGCATTAGAAAAACAACAACACTCTGCCGTTATAAATTACGCTGGATAAAGCGGAAACACTCTTCTGCCGCTAAGGGTTTACTAAAGTAAAACCCTTGCACTAAGTCGCACCCCATACTCGACAATAATACCAATTGCGCCTCGTTTTCAACCCCTTCAGCGACCACAGTTAACCCCAATTCATGGGACATAGAAATAGTTGCAGCGCTAATGGCTGCATCGTTCGAGTCGGTCTCAATATCCTTCACAAAGGATCGGTCGAGCTTTAACCTGTCTAAGGGCAAGAGTTTCAAATAGGATAAAGAGGAATATCCTGTACCAAAATCATCGATGGCGAGCTCGATACCATGTTGGCGCAATTCCGCTAATAAGCGCGCATTCTGCTCAGGATATTGCATCGCCACACTCTCGGTAATCTCCAGCTCCAGTGCGCCTTTGCCCAACTTGTGCTTCACCAACACATTGGTAATATCGGCGACTATCGTATCCTTACGGAGTTGATGCGCTGACAGATTCACTGCCATTCGCAATTCAGTGGCACCCGCAGCGCGCCAGACAGCAAGTTGCGCCATCGCCGTTTCTAACACCCATTGGCCAATTGGGATGATCATGTCAATCTCTTCGGCAATGGGAATAAAACGGTCAGGCGCTATCATGCCAAATTCGGGATGCTGCCAGCGCACAAGCGCTTCGACACTGACCACTTGCCCGCTTCTAATATCAATTTGTGGCTGATAATGCAGCCGCAATTCGTCGTTTGCTAACACTTGCCTCAGGCCAGTTTCAATATGCTGGCGCTCAGTGATCAAGGTGTTCATTGCCGCAGTAAAGAATTGATAGTTATTGCGTCCAGCCGCTTTTGCGCGGTACATGGCCATATCGGCATTTTTCATCAAGGCTTCAACACTGTCACCATCATTGGGGAATAAACTGATCCCTATACTTGGCGATGAATGTAATGCTTGATTATTAATCACATAGGTTTGACTCAAACCACTGCGCAGCGCCTCGGCTAAACTGGCCACTTCATCATGGTTTGTATCGGACAAGGCAACCACAAACTCATCGCCTCCCAAACGCGCCACAGTATCATTATCACCAACGATGTATTTCAAACGTCGGGCCACCTCTAGCAGCAGTTGATCGCCCACATGATGGCCCAAGGTATCGTTGATATTTTTAAAGTGATCCATGTCGATGAACATTACCGCTATTTGGCTGTGGGATACCAGAGCATCCTTAAACACCACTTCGAGGCGCGACTGCAAGCTCAGTCGATTAGGCAATAAGGTCAAAGAGTCATGATGGGCAAGGAAATGAATGCGTTCCTCACTGACTTTACGCTCACTGATATCGGTAAAGCTGCCAATATAGTGACTCACGGCACCAGAATCATCCCGCACCACAGACATCATCAACCATTTCGGGAAATCGTAGCCTTGTTTATGCCTATCCCAGACTTCACCTTGCCAGAAACCCGTTTGTTCGAGGGCTGCACGGACTTGAGAATCGATACTTTTATCCGTTCGTTCAGCCTCTATAAAACGGCAGTTTTTACCAATAATGTCCTCTCGGGAATAACCCGTGATCTGAGAAAATGCGCTATTCACATCCACAATGATATCGTTGGCATCCATAATCGTGATGCCTTCACCACTCTGCTGAAATACTTGCGCCAAGAGATTTACCCGCGCAACGGTACGCTCCTGCTCGGTAATATCTTCGACGATAAACAAAATTAGCTGTTCACCATTGGCACCAGTAACTAAAGCCCCGTTAAGGCGCACCGCCACTAATTGGCCATTTTTATGTAAATAATGCTTCTGATAGGGACCATAACGGCGCGTCTGCTTTAAGCGCTCTAATTGCTCTTCTTCACTTAATTGATAACGCTTTGGGGTAAGATCCCAAGGATCAAGTTGATTAAGCTCATCGAGTGAATAACCCGTAATCGCTTGAAAGGCGGGGTTAATCGCCACAAATTGACCATCGTCTAAACGTTTAAGCACATGCCCCACAGGGGCCTTATCAAATAGGTTTCGATATTTTTGCTCACTTTCGACCAAGGTAGCTTGAAAAGCCTGACGGCGGGCAATTTCCTTCGACAATGCCATGGTTTTTTCTGTCACTTTTTCGGCAATACGTTGGCGCTCGCCGGAGGAAACCAGTGTCATGCCGCCCACGACCGCACAAGTGATAAAGGCGAGCAGCAGCATTAGTAGCGATAAGCTAAAAGTATCGCCCATCAGCACCGCATAGGATTGATAAATCACTATATGCCAATGACGATCCGCTAACATCAGGTTTGCCTGAAAATACTGCCCAGTTTTATCGCTGAAGAGCTTGCTGCTAAATTCAGGAAACGATTTTTGAGTATTGCTATAAAGTAAGGTACCGCCCGCACTCATATCTGTCAGTTGCCACTGCAACCCTTTTACACTATCAACATCATCAATAATGCCTTGCAAATCAATTACGGCTGAACAAAACCCTGAGATCTTACCCAATCTGTCAAAAGCAGGAGCAATGAGTAAAGTGCCACCAGGACCATTGGGATCTTGTGCTAATTGAATCTTGGCTGTCATCACGGGTGCTAACGTCGCACGCACTTTTGCTATGGCTGCGGCTCGCGTCGGCTCACTATTGAGATCCAATCCCAAGGCCGCTTCGTTACCTATCTGCGGCTGAATATACATCACAGGGACTAGCCAACCATCAGTATTCGCCTGCCAGCCTTCGGGACGAGTCACTTTGTAGGAACCACCAACCACAGAACGAATGGATGCCTCAAAACTTTGCTGATCGGCTGCCGCCACAAGCGGTGACCAAGACCAAGCTCTAAAGCCATCCTTCATCAACATATTGCGTTTGCCAAACTGTACAAACTCATCCTCAGAAACCTGCTCGCTATTATCGAACAAGCTTGCTAAGGCAACAATTTGTTGGAGGTTAGCATCTTGAAAACTTTCAATATTGCTAATAATCGCATTAGATTGAACCAGAAACTTATCCCGTAACTGTTGGCGCTGATTCATATCTGAGTAGTAATAAATCCCCACGCAAAATAAAAAACCCACCAGCAAAGGCACACCCGTCTGAATGCGGCGAGAACGCCAAATAACTCGCTTATCAAATAACAACATAGTCAGAGGGATAAAAATCACGGCACCGAGCAAATCCCCAGTCCACCAATTTATTAAACTACCCAGTAAATCGGACTGTGGAATCGTACCGTTAATCACTAAGGAGAAATTGCCAAAAACAGTCGCTACAGTACAAGTTAAAGCTAAACTCAAGCAGGATTTAATGACGGCGTTAGGATTATCTAGGGTGAATAAATGATCGACTCGCCCAAGAACATAGGCAGAAAGCACTGCCTGTATAGATGAGCCAATTGAAATCGCAAAGGGCAACCACCCCCAATGGATATGTCCGCTGATGTTGAGATTAATCAACAAAGAACCAATGAACACGCCAATCCAAGGCGCATATTCCTTCCATAAAACACAAGCGGCAATAGCAATACCTGCGGCAGGCCAAATTGCAGCAGAATATCCAGGCGGCAAAGCAATCATCAAACCAATTTTACCTACAATAACGTAAGCTAAGGCGATGAAAATGTTTACCTTAAGGTATGGGATAAATGACTTTATGTGTAGTCCTTCATGCTGACGCACTTCGAGAATTGAGAAGCATCATGCCCTACTCACAGGCTCAATCTCAAGCACATATCAGGGGCGAGATAAGTTCACAGTTTAATAATCGGTTTATCTAATGTAAATAGCGTAAATGACTGACACAATCACTCATTTAACGTGATGTTTTTATTTGGGATGTCGATCTCAAATGTACTTAATCACACAGCCAAACTTGGCGAACCCAATCTTGCGACAAACAAGCTAACCCATCAAGACAACTATCGGCAACATTAGCCCCGCCATAGAAGTTAAGCTTAGTCTTTTTGCGGGTAAAGCTAACATGTTTATGGGGGCTATAATCAACTCAATGACACCACAAGCAAACCAACTTTAGTCAAAATGAATAAATGAGAGGCTTCACAATTTTTTATTTTATGAGAACAAAATCAGTTTAAATACCGTTAATTCTGTAAGGACAATGATCCAATTTAGTTTTAATTAAGGTTTTTTTAATACTAAAGCCCTTTTACTACGGGGATCCGCTTTCATTCAATAGCCGCTTCTTGGTATCCTCCTGCCGCATAAAAAAGTTACATGCTGAATATTTTTTGTTCTGCCTACTGACTCCCTTTCCCGTTCAACCGGACCCGTTAATTGAAATTAGCTCTTAGCCAATTCATTGCTGAAAGATTGAACCTGATTATTCGGTTTTCAACCTTTAGCATGACAAACCTAACCCTGTTTTTCGGGTTATTGTTTGTGCTGCCTGTAGCTGACGTTTTATCCGTGTTGATCGGCGGTTGTGTCGATATTAGTGAATTAATCAGCCTCAGCAATGGCTTTTTAGTCGAGTTTATCGGCGCCAGTCTGCTCAGCCTATTATTGCTCAACCCCCTCGTTATTCTGCAGTTATGGCATTTAATCGACTCCTGCTTCAAATTTTTCAATCATCTCGATTTAACTAACGCTTCACTTTTTTTAGCACCCCCAAGGCTAAAATCCCTCGAACATACCGCCCACGGTTGTCGCGCGCCGCCATTTTAACCCTCTGTTTTTAAATTAAAATTAAGCATTAAGCGCTGAAAGCTGATCTTCGATTGGCCTCGGAATGGCGGCACATTGTTGTGTCATGCCTCTTGGGTCTCAGGATTTGCGCTCAGATAACGCCGCTTAGTGCGACTGCCGGTTAACGCTTGGCAGAGTTGTAAACCTTAGGGTTAGAGGAATCTTCCTTTGTTAATTCGAAAATTAAGTAAAGCAGCAATCGCGGCAGTAGCACTCATGCTCGCGGGTTGTGATGGCGGTGTGTTGGACCCTAAGGGCCAAATCGGTATCGATGAAAAACACCTGATTATCGTCGCCACCCTACTCATGCTCATTGTCGTTATCCCTGTGATTGCCATGACATTGTACTTCGCGTGGAAATACCGCGATGGCCGTGATCAGGAAATCTATGCGCCTAAATGGGCACACTCAACGGCGATTGAAACCGTCGTGTGGATAGTGCCGATTGTGATCGTGATAGTGCTAGGTGTGATCACTTGGGGTTCGACCCATGATCTTGATCCATATAAACCTTTAGAACACGAAGCTAAACCCGTCACGGTTGAAGTAGTGTCGCTGGACTGGAAATGGTTATTCATTTATCCAGAACAAGGCGTGGCATCGGTCAATGAGTTGGCGTTCCCAGCCAATGTGCCGGTGAACTTTAAGATCACCTCTGACACTGCGATGAACTCCTTCTTCATCCCTCAGTTAGGCAGCCAGATTTATTCTATGGCGGGCATGACCACTAAATTGCATTTGATCGCTAACGAACCAGGCACCTTCGACGGTATCTCGGCTAACTACAGCGGCGCCGGATTTGCGGGCATGAAGTTTAAAGCGATTGCTACTCAAACACCTGCCGACTTCGATGCATGGGTTGCCAAGTTAAAACAACAGGGCAAAACATTGGACTCAGCGGCCTATGCCACACTGGCTAAACCGAGTGAATACAACCCAGTTGAATACTTTGGCTCAGTGAGCAAAGGGATGTTTGACCAAATCGTGATGCAATACATGCACATGGACTCACATGAGAGCATGAAAGGTCACGAAGGAATGGACATGCACGCAGGCATGGAACACATGGGCACTGAGCACACATCTGACATGGCAGACATGAAAGGTATGCACGACATGGCACATATGGCAGGCGAGCACGCGATGGAAAATACACAGAACATGGCCGACATGGATAGCTCAACACCTTCTGTACCGTCATTAACACAAGACTCATCCACAGAACCTTCATCCTTAGAGCACTCATCCACTCATAAAGTGGAGGCGGAGTAATCATGTCATTTCTCGGTAAATTAAGCTTAGATGCGATTCCGTATCACGAGCCCATCATCATGGTGACCCTAGCGGTCGTCGCTGTGGTAGGTTTGTATATCGCAGCCTTGATCACTAAACACAAAAAATGGAGCGTACTCTGGAATAATTGGTTAACCTCAGTTGACCATAAACGCCTCGGTATCATGTACATAGTGTTGGCTTTGGTGATGCTCATTCGTGGCTTCTCCGATGCCATTATGATGCGTACCCAGCAAGCACTCGCCACCAACGGCGCCGCAGGTTATCTGCCGCCAGAACACTACGACCAGATCTTCACCGCCCACGGCGTGATCATGATTATCTTTATGGCGATGCCATTTATGATAGGTCTGATGAACTTAGTAGTGCCGCTGCAGATTGGCGCACGCGACGTTGCCTTCCCCTTCTTGAATAACCTCAGTTTCTGGCTGACCGCCTCTGGCGCTGTGCTGATCAATATTTCATTGGGTTTAGGTGAATTTGCTAAGACAGGTTGGGTGGCGTATCCCCCCCTCTCAGAACTGGCTTACAGTCCGGGGGTTGGAGTCGATTACTATATCTGGGCACTGCAAATTTCAGGCATAGGGACAACCTTAACCGGGGTGAACTTTATCGCCACCGTACTTAAGATGCGTGCCCCAGGCATGAAGCTGATGCAAATGCCAATCTTCACTTGGACTTGTACTTGGGCGAACATTTTGATCGTCGCGTCATTCCCTATCTTAACCGCCGTGCTAGCCATGTTAACGCTCGACCGTTATATGGATTTCCACTTTTTCACCAATGACGGTGGCGGTAACGCCATGATGTATATCAACCTGTTTTGGGCATGGGGACATCCTGAAGTTTACATCCTGATTTTGCCTGCTTTTGGTATTTTCTCCGAGGTGATCTCAACCTTTACGGCTAAGCGTTTGTTCGGTTACACCTCTATGGTGTGGGCGAGCGGTGCGATTTCAATTTTAGGTTTCATCGTTTGGTTACACCACTTCTTCACTATGGGCTCAAGTGCCAACGTCAACGCCTTCTTCGGGGTGATGACTATGGTGATTGCGGTTCCAACCGGGGTAAAACTGTTTAACTGGTTGTTCACTATCTACCGTGGCCGCCTAAGGTTAACTGTACCTGTGTTGTGGACGCTAGGCTTTATGGTGACTTTCACCATAGGCGGTATGACAGGTGTGCTATTAGCCTTACCGGGAGCCGATTACGTTCTACATAACAGTTTGTTTTTAATCGCGCATTTCCATAACACTATTATTGGTGGTGCGGTATTTGGTTACTTAGCAGGCTTTACTTACTGGTTCCCGAAAGCGACAGGTTTCCACTTGAATGAACGTTTAGGTAAAGCGTCATTCTGGTGTTGGCAAATCGGTTTCTATGTAGCCTTTATGCCGCTGTACGTATTGGGCTTTATGGGTATGACGCGCCGAATTAGTCATACGGATAACCCAGCATGGAACCTGTGGATCTACTTAGCCGCCGTGGGTGCTTGCATCATCATGGTCGGTATCATTCTGCAGTTTATCCAACTGTACGTGAGTATCCGTGACCGCGACCAAAACCGCGATACTACGGGCGATCCATGGAATGGCCATACTTTAGAGTGGTCAACCGCTTCTCCACCCCAGTGCTATAACTTCGCTAAGCTGCCACAGGTTGCTGATATCGATGCCTTTACCGATGCGAAAGAAAAAGGCTTGGCTTATCAAGGCCTCAAACACTATCAGCCAATCCATATGCCGAAAAATACCTCAAGCGGTATCTTAATGGCGCTGGGGATCACTGCCGCGGGTTTTGCCGCTATTTGGCACATTCTCTGGTTAGCCGTTGTGGGCTTAGTGGGCGCGTTTATCGTGTTCTTATTCCGTGCCTATAACAATGACGTCGACTATTACGTGCAACCCGATGAAGTGGCTCGCATTGAAAATGCCCACTTAAACAATGTAGTAAGGGGCTGATATGAGTATTGCAATCCCAGCAGATTTAGAAGTAGCTCACGCAGAAGATCATCACGAACACCATGATACGAGTGGCAACACTCTGTTTGGTTTTTGGATTTACCTGATGACCGACTGCATTTTGTTTGCCTCGGTTTTCGCAACCTATGCTGTGCTCTACATGAACACGGACGGTGGCGTTTCGGGTAAAGACATTTTCGAATTGGACTTTGTGCTGATCGAAACTGCCGCCCTGCTCGTTAGTAGTATTACCTATGGCATGGCGCTGATTTTTGCTAAACGCCATAACAAAGCCGCGACCTTGGCTTGGTTACTCGTCACCTTCGCCCTCGGTTGTGTGTTTATCGGGATGGAAGTCTATGAGTTCCATCACCTGATTGAACACGGCAATGGCCCACAGCGTAGCGCTTTCCTGTCGTCCTTCTTCACCCTTGTCGGTATGCACGGCTTGCACGTGACCGCAGGTCTGATTTGGATGGCGATTATGATGATTGAAGTGGCGAAAACCGGTTTAGGTCATCGCAGCATCACCCGCCTGAGCTGCTTAAGCCTGTTCTGGCATTTCCTCGACATAGTGTGGATTTGTGTATTCACGGTCGTGTATTTATTGGGAGCACTGTAATGAGCGCACATAGTCATACTGATAAGCATATCCATGGCACTGACGATCTGGCCGCGAGCATTAAGTCATATCTAATAGGCTTTGTGCTGTCAGTGGTATTAACCGCCATTCCATTTTGGGCGGTAATGACCCATCACTTCGAGAAAGCGACCACCCTCAGCTTAGTGCTAGTGATGGCGATAGTGCAGATAGTGGTACATCTTAAGTACTTCTTGCACTTAGATTTCTCGAAAGAAGGCAAAGTAAATACCTTCTCCTTCCTATTTACCGCCCTGATTATTGTCATGGTCGTCGGCCTGTCGGTGTGGATCATACTCGAAGCCAACGCTTTGATGATGTAACGAGAAACAGTCTATGCAAACACAAGACAGATTTATGTCACCGCAATGGAAAGCACGCTTCAAAGGGTATGTGCAGGTCACTAAGCCTGGCATCATTTTTGGGAATCTGATTTCCGTTGCTGGCGGTTTTTTATTAGCCGCCAAAGGCGACGTAAATTTGGTCTTGATGCTGGCGAGCTTAGTGGGATTGTCCTTGGTCGTAGCCTCGGGTTGCGCAATCAATAACTGTATTGACCGTGATATCGACGCCAAGATGCAGCGCACCTGCAAACGCGTCACTGTCACGGGCGAAATTGCCGTGGGTAACGTACTCGCGTTTGGACTCGCCTTAGGTGTGTTAGGCTTTAGCATCTTAGCCTTGTTTACCAATGCATTAGCCCTGCTATTTGCCGTTATTGGTTACATCGTTTATGTGGGGGTTTATAGCCTCTACATGAAACGTAACTCAGTGTATGGCACTTTAGTTGGCAGCTTCTCGGGCGCAGTACCGCCCGTGGTTGGCTATTGCAGTGTGACAGGGCAAATGGACATGGGCGCGGCTATTTTGCTGTTGATGTTCAGCCTATGGCAGATGCCACATTCCTATGCCATCGCGATTTTCCGTTTTAATGACTATGCGGCAGCCAATATTCCTGTGCTACCGGTTGCAGAAGGCATGACCAAGGCAAAACTGCATATCGTGCTTTATATTGCCGTGTTCGCCTTAGTCAGTGCGCTGCTGCCACTCGCAGGTTATACAGGTATCGCCTTTATGGCAGTCACCTGTGCCACTAGCCTGTGGTGGCTTGCCATGGCATTAAAAGGTTATCGCCACGGCGTCGACATGCACCGCTGGGCTCGCCAAGTATTTGGTTTTTCAATCATCACTATTACGGCGCTCAGTGTGACTATGGCGCTCGACTTCCAAGTTGTGAGTCAGGCACCACTACTCACTTTAGTGAAGTAAACCCTAAGCTTTCAGCTAGTTGTCTAGTCCTGAAATAAGTTGATAATACAAAAGCGCTAACCAAGATTAGCGCTTTTTTTCTCTCCTAAAACAGCCCCTGAAGCATCACTTCTAAGTGAACATCATTCGCCACCACATACCGGGTAGGCTAGTAAAGCCTGTCGTATAGTGTTTTAGCTCACCCTCTTTAAAGATCATAATGGTTGGCGTCGCCTGCAATGACCAATCTCGGGCTATTTTGCTGTCATTATCGTTAATAGTGTCAAAGCCATAGCCTTGATGCTGAAGATATTTTCTCAGTTTCTCATCCTCCCCCGAATTCATGGCAACCGTCACCACGGGGTAATATGCCGACATTTGATTGACCGCCGGACTGACAAAATTACACACAGGGCACCAAGTGCCCCAAAAGTATACCAATACCGCCTGATCTTGGCTTAACTTGGCAATATCAAGCGCTTCCCCAGCCAACGTCGTCCCTTGGAGCTGCGGCAAATTATCCCGCGGGATATCTTTGCCGCGCCAGATGTCCATCACGCTGGTCACGATAAGAGCAATGAGCAGCCAAAGTGCCAGCTGCTTAATCCAGCCCAATATGCGTTTAGATAAAGATGTCGAAACCTGTTCGGCGCTCATATTTTCAGTTTCCTTTGGCGGCATCTTAACTGCTCTTCTGCGTCTTATCTTTAGCGGCAATCGCGGCTTCAAGCTGCTCTTTTAACACTTCGTAAGGCACTAATCCGGGAATAAGCGTATCGGCCACTATCATACTTGGCGTGCCACCTATGCCTAACTCATTCATTAAATTAACATTGTCATCGACCATTTTAGCCACACGCTCATCTGTGTTGCCGACCCAACGCTCGGTTGCCGTCAGTTTAGCGACCTTAGCGATAGCGGCGGCATCGAGTCCACGCGGGCTCGACATCAACATATCCTTCACCTTGAGATACTTTTCAGGCTCGTTTAACCAAACCGTTTGGGCAAAATCGACCGCTATTTTGGAGCCTTCGCCCTGCAGCGGCACCATTTTGACTATGATTTTTAACTGCGGAAATTCTTCAATCAGCTGGTTCAGCGAAGGCTCGATTTTCTTGCAGTATGGGCAGTTAAAATCGGTGAAGTACACCATCTCAATCTCAGGTGCCGCAGAGCCCTTCCACGGATCGCTTTTGGTCTCATACATGGCTTTATGATGGGTTACTAGGCTCGTTTGCATGGCTGTATTGGCACCCTCTTGCTCCCTTGCTTGCCACGCAATAATTGCTTCTCTCATTAGGTCAGGATCATTGATCAAGGCATCTTTAAGAATCGCTCGGACCTCTTGCTGCTGGGCAGCCGATAAACTGCTGTCCTTGGCATAGGCCATGGTGCTCACCGAAGGCAAGGAAACCACCAGCATTGTCATGGCGACACCCGAGACAATAAACATCTGTAACTTGCGATTTTTCCGTAAAGAGCTAAATAAAGGACTAAATAAAGAGCTAAATTTCGACATTTGGGTGCCTCCAATGGCTTGAGTTTTCTGCATTGATTCAGTGTTGTTTTGTACTTCAATCTTCTGTTTCATAATCGATTTCCATTGCCTTAGGTTAGGGTTATCCCTGACCTGAGTATTTGTTGAGTGCCACTCGACTCGCTATTGAATGAGACTCGCCAGTGATATTGCCGAATGACATGTCCGAGTGAATGGCTGTTCGTTCGCGTTATTCCCCTGCCGCTACGGATGACTTTTCAGGGGACGCTGAGGCCTGCTCAAACGCAGCGAGCACAAGGTCAGTCGATAGAATTTCAGGTAATTCAATCCCCTGCGGTGCACCCGGGCCGTAAACCACGTTGAATGGCACCCCGAAACGATTATGGCTTTGCAGGTAGTGAGTTATGGGCTCAGAAGGCGTGGTCCAATCGCCCTTCATCGGCACAATATGCTGCTGTTGCAACAGGCTATAAACAGGGTCTTGCAGGATCACGCCAACTTTATTGGCCTTACAGGTGATACACCAATCGGCAGTCACATCGACAAATACTGTCTTGCCTTGGGCCACCTGCTGATTAATCAATGCTTGATCCAATGGCGTCCAAGCAAGATCCGCAGGTAAAGGTTTAGCCCACTGGTTCGCCGTCATAAATGCGATAATCGCCGACAGTAAAATGCCGATACCTAAGCAGCTCACGATGGCAATCGCGCCATATTTTTTAGCCATAAACACCATAAATATCAGTGCAATGACACCCGCTAACGGCCACAGGTAGAGCACATCAATAAAGCTGGACAACAGGCTAATCAGCCACAAACTGGTGAGGAGCAACATGCCAGAGAAAAACACTTTGACTGTGTTCATCCAGCGACCGGGTTTAGGGAAATAACCCGCCACTTGCGGAAATGCCGCCACAATTAACCAAGGGAACGCCATACCCACGGCCAACGCAGTGAAGATGGCAAACAAGCTCAGTACATCGGCGCCCAAAGCGAAGGCGACCGCGGTACCCAAAAATGGTGCACTGCACGGCGTCGCCAGTAGCGTCGCAAACATACCCTGTAAAAAGTGTCCGCTGTTATTATTGCCGCCCGTCGTCGCCAACTTGGTTTGCACGTTAGAGGGTAAGTTAATCTCAAATACACCTAACATATTGAAGGCAAACACTGTGGTCACCAGCGCCATAAAGCCGATAAACCAAGGGTTTTGAAACTGCACGCCCCAACCAATCGCCTGCCCCGTGAGCTTAAGCATTAAGATAAAGCCAGCCAGTAACCAGAATGAGGCCAATATCCCCAGCGCTGATGCGATGAACTGTTGGCGGATTTGATTACGCTTAAGATCAGGTGCTGCAACCACTGAACTGAGCTTCATGCCAAGCACTGGTAACACGCAGGGCATGACGTTTAAGATCAAACCACCGATAAGCGCTAACAAAATCATGCCAAATATCGAGGTGCTTTCTTGGGTAATTACCACAGGCTTAACCTCGGCGCTGTATTCCAACGCCCGCTCGCTATCGGCGACAGTCATGTTCAGCGATTTACCTAAAACTTCAGGCTCGCCCAGCCAACTTTTACCGCTGAAAATACCGACCCATTGCTTGCCGTTAGCATCGCTTTCACTCGATTTTAAGCTCACTAGCTTGAATGTGGTATCTGGCTCACCATCGATAATCACAGTGGGTTGCTGCCAGTTGGCATCATTGAGTCTGACTTCAAGTTGACCTTTGGCGGTATCCCAACCCATTGTCATCGCAGGATTTTGGCCCTCTTGGGTCAACACTTTTTGCGGCACAAGCGACACGGCCTTGTTGTAAGCCAACATAGCATCGGTATCCGCTTGCAGCGCATTAGCCGTGAAGTCGAGACTAATCTGATAATCCGTCAGTACACAGATGGTGGTACAGGTCGACAAGGTCACTTTGCCACGCAGCTGAGTTGGCGCAGCGATATCATCGACTTTTAGGGTTAATGGAAAGGTGGTATTGCCTTTATAACCAAAGGTTTGTAATCCCAATAATGAGAATTCCTCTGGCGCAGGCCATCTCCAATCCACTTGCTGTAGATTGCGTGAGCCATCCCATTTTATCGTCGGCGCGATACCGCCTTCCCCAGGACTGCGCCAATAGGTTTTCCAATCGCCCTCGAGTTGTACTTCAAGCACAGCGGGCAAAGTGTTCGTTGCGGGATCAACTTCGCCCGTCAGCATAAAACGTACTTTGGCTGGCGGGTGATTATCGTTAACTAACCATCCTGTCGATGCCGCCATTAGCGACGGACTCGTCACTATCAAGGCGAGTATCCAGAATCTGGTTAACATGGATTTTAATGTACTCATTTTGTCCCCCAAATATGCACTAACTGTTTGTTATTAAATTGCATATTAATCTCTTCGATATATCGTCAGCATTTGCCATTGCAATACTTAAGCGCTGTTAGACCAAGCTAAGTTAAACAAGACTCTGTGATGCTGCGTGCATGCTTACCTTGCTTCTAGGCCATATAAATATTGGCTAACGCTATGTTCTGGTTACCAATATCGTTATGGCTTAAGAAACATCAGCGTGATAGAAGGCTTAAGTTCAAGCAGTCAGATAGGGAGGTGTGATGTGTAAAATTGGATGTTCTGCAGCCGCTTAACTTTCTTTTCTACCGGCAAACTGGCGAGAAAAGTCAAATATTGACTGAGAGAAAGCATGCCTAAACAAACCCACCTATCAAATTGATAAATAAGTTTTTATTCTTGAAAGCGACAATGTGTGAGATGTATTCGCCTAGGTTTAGCTTGATAACCTTGTATGGGTAACAGTGTTATCACGCGGGAGGCGCGGGGAAGTAACGGCAGTAGGAACAGCAGGATAAGAAATGGGATGGTACTCGGAGTGTCGATACAGGTTCGGATCGATTTCTCAGACAATTCACATTTTTTAGGTTCACTTTTGACCAGCTCAGTACCCGCCGCTTGAGCATCGGCATGGCTAGCCATATTGTTTGAAGCTGAACTGCTGTTTAAAGCAGAACTTGAGTTTAAAGCTGAGTTGGCGCTAAAACCAGCACCAGAAAAAGACGTAGCCGACATCGCTTGCGCGCTCGACTCCTTGAGCAACAAGTTAAGTATTCCACTATTTTGAGTCAAACAGAACAAGGTCAGAATGGTAAACACCATCACGCCCCATAGGTTGCCTGTTTGCTTAGTCGATAACTTAGAAATTTGGATTTCCCTTCGTCTTATTCTTTGATAATAAAGATAAAAAATGAGTGTCTTTCAACAGATAGCTGAAGATAAGACCGGCGGATTGTAACAATAGTTCATCAACAAGCAAATTATTTTGCCTTGCCTGAGTCAAGCCATAGTCCACCATTTCAATAAAACCGCGCTTTGCTGACGGATAATTTGAGTAACAACGACCTAAGTTCTTACCATCATACTCAACAAGTTTTTATGCTCTAACATATTGATTCTACATAACTAGCCACAACTTAAGCAAAGCCCGCCAGAGTGACTCTTGTGCAGGCTTATTAATGACTGGAATCAAACTTTTTGCCTACTTTTTGCCTAAAAGATAAATACAGACAAAGCTTATGCAGAAAACCCACCATCAATCATCAAACTCGCACCAGTGATATAGCCCGCTTCTGGACCCGCAATAAAGGCGACAAAGCTTGCGATCTCTTCGGCTTTACCAAAACGCCCTAGGGCGCCCATCGCTTTAACGGGCTCAGATGAATCGCCGTTATCAGGGTTCATATCGGTATCCACAGGGCCTGGCTGAATGTTGTTCACCGTAATGGCTCGTGGGCCTAAATCCCGCGCGAGTCCTTTGGCTAAACCGACTAATGCCGATTTACTCATGCCGTAAATCGCACCACCTACAAACGGAATACGCTCAGCGTTCGTGCTACCGATATTGATGATGCGGCCGCCATCATTCATGTGCAGCGCAGCTTCTTGACTGGCCACAAACACACTGCGCACATTAGTGTTAATTGTTCGCTCCCAGTCCTCTAACGTCAGGTTCTCGATGCTATCCCAAATCAGCGTGCCCGCATTATTGACTACTATATCTAATCGACCGAAATGCGCTTTGGTCTCGCGGATGGCACGACGGATCGCCTCCGGCTCTGTGCTGTCGGCCTTAATGGCAATGGCTTGACCACCATGGGTGATAACGTCGTCAACTAGCAATTGTGATTGGGCCTCAGATGACACATAGGTAAAGGCAACCGCTGCGCCGTCACTCGCTAAACGTTTAACGATGGCAGCACCGATACCACGGCTGCCACCTTGTACAAAAGCCACTTTACCTTGCAGATTATTTGACGATTTCATAGTTAGCTCACTCAATAGGGGGTTAAGGTTGATTGTATAGAAAAACCTTTTTAATCAATTACAAAATGACGTTCGCTTGTACGTTAACGCTCATTTTCATACTGTGGTAGTAGCTTACGCGATTCACTTTCCATGATTAAGTCACTAAAATGACCATCACTGAGTCCTTCAAGGAATTAATTGCCGTGATAAATAATCAATTTGTTGAGATACGCCATTTCGTCACTGTTGCCCAGCTCGGCAGTTTTACCTTAGCGGCGCAGGCGTTAGGCATGACAGGTTCGGCGCTCAGTAAAAGCATAGTGCGATTAGAAACCCGCTTAGGCACTAAGCTGCTGCACCGCACCACAAGGCGTGTGAGCTTAACCAATGATGGCGATTCGTATCTCACAGATTGCCAAAATGCCATGGCAATCCTAGACAATGCACAGAGCCGACTCGGCAGCGAACAGCAAATTCCCTCAGGTCGAGTGCGAGTGGATTTACCCGTGACGTTTGGGCGGCGATATATACTGCCAACCCTATTAGCACTGTCGCAAAAATATCCCAAGCTTGAGTTATCCATTACCTTTAACGATAGAGCGACCGATTTGTTTAGTGACGGCATTGATTTGGCGGTGCGTGTCGGACAACTCGGCGACACTGTGGATTTAGTCGCCCGTAGATTAGGAGAACAACGCCGAGTGATCTGCGCATCTCCCGCCTATTTCGCTCGACTTGGCACGCCACAAGGCAAAGAAGATCTCAGCCAGCACCAATGCATTGTCGGCTGGCCGCTTGGGCAGCAACATCGCTGGTTACTTAAAAATGAGGATGGGGTCACTGAGGCCTATGACATTCCAGTACGCCACGAAATCGCTGATTGCGAAGCCATTTTAGCGGCCACACTGGCGGGAGTGGGTTTAGCGCAAGTGCCGATATGGTTAGTTGAGGACTATCTTAAAACTGGTGAACTTATCTCGATACTAGACGAACTCGCCAGTGACGACACACCTATCCACCTGATTTGGCTTAAAACCCCTTACCTCCAACCCAAGCTACGGGTGATCATCGAAGCACTGGCCGAATTAGCCAAAACGCCAAAAAGCAGATTTAAGGCAGAATAAGTGAAAGGCCTCGACTGAGCGCGACCTTTCACTTTGGGACTAACGGTTACTTGCTTTGATGTACGATTGGTCATAGCGAGTGATCGCTTTGCTGAGCGCGTCAAAATCCGCCGAACACAAATACCGCTTTAAGCTTTCAAACTTTTCGGCAGGCCAATCGTAGATTTTTAACGCCAGTAACTCACGAATAACTTCTTTATCGAACCGATACTTGACTAATTTTGCAGGTGACCCCGCCACAATACTGTAGGGTTCGATATTTTGGGTGACAACACTATTTGCGGCAACAACCGCACCTTCACCTATCGTCACCCCTGGCATCAACATACATCTCATGCCTAACCAAGCCCCATCACCAATATGAGTATCACCTTTGCCTACGTAGGCCTCCTCGATGAAATCCATAAAAGGGTATAAACAAAACCAATCTGCTCTATGCGTATGATTTCCGCCCATTAAGATCACAACTTCGGCAGCGATACACACATAGTTACCGATATAAAGTTTATCGATAGGCCACTTAGGCTCCCACTCACGGCTCACTTCATCACCATGAAGATATCTCACTGCTGATCCCTCAAAGCCAGCATCCCAGCAATCACTGTAATAGCTATGTTGGCCTTTCACTATGATATTGGGATTGGTGACCACCTCGTGCAATAACTGAACTTTTGACCAATGCTTTTTCTGCATTGCAAATCCTCTTTATAAACAAAATAGTTAATACGAAACATAATGTTATGAGAAGTTTCACATTGGAATAGTCAGTGAATTCGCGGTTGTTTTAGCAGAGGAATGAGTTTCATATAAAAAATCACAAGTGGGTATAAAAAAAGAAAATAGCCCATAAAGCTGAAATATCGACATGAGCTAAACCTGCCGACATGTTAACCACCATAGCCCGCCGCTGCAAAGCTATGATGGTTAGTTAAGTCACACGTTTAGACAATGACTTGAGGGTGAAAAACATTTTAATCGTAAAAATATCTAACTTTTTTGCCGCGCAATAAAATCTAATCAATCATATTTACCTTTATATAAATCTTGAACCATTGTTTGATATAGCCCTGATTTCTGTATTTTTTCAAAGCCAGAATCATACTTTTCGACAAGAGCTTCGACATTAGGGTAATTTTTAGAAAACATGAGGAAGGAGAAATTTTCATCATACGCTAAAGGGTGTATTTGAATTTTAGCTTGTTCTTCAGCAGATAAATCACGCATCAGTTTCCGACCCACGGCTTCATTTACAATGAACGCGTCAAAGCGTTTGGCAATTAGCATCTTGATTCCTTGTGGGTATTCGTTTAATTCTTGAACTTTAACTCCTATCTCAGTCAGTGCTTTGACATAGTAATCGGCTCGGTTGCACCCGATAGTAAATTGTTTAAGATCACTCATAATCTTCCAGTCAAACTGACTATCAACTCGTTCAATAAATACGCTGCGAGAAACGATTATCGGTTTCTTACTGAACAGATATTGGGCTTTACGATCTTCTTGAATGGACCAACCGGGTGATGCGAGAAAATATCCATTACCCGTTTCTACTTCAATACGAGCCCAAGGTTTGAACTCGAATTTTGCGGTAATTCCTTCCTGCTCAAAAGCGATTGTGACCACATCGTTTAAAAAACCCAATCCTTTCAATTTAGCGCCAGCATACGGAGACCATTCTCCGCTACCGATAAGAACATCTTGGTTTGCAGCCGAAACAAAGGAACTCATAGTTAAAATCAGGAACAGCAGAAACTTACTCATCAATTTCTCCTAAATATTCCAACTTTCTTTTTATTCACTTAGAAACTAAGTCAAACCACCAGCAAGCTAACCCTAACAAGATGTTTTTATATCAATTAATGAATAACCATACTTTTCAAAAAGATAATCGGTAGTCCTATAGAGATAAGGCTCAAGTTTAGTTGAGCCAGTCAAAAACACAAAAAGATAGGCGAATCCTTTTGTTCATTAGTCGCATAAAACAGGATTACAGCTTATTTTTCGCCATGATTTTCACTATGTATAAGCAGATACTCTCATGGGCGTAATGACACAAAACTTGACCCATCAAATGATAATCAATATCATTACAACATTATTAATATTCTTGCCTATACCGTATGACGTCGGTCAATATTTCTTCTCCTATCAATAACCTATATAGAGATAACCAGTTTTGGCTACGCGGCTGGCTATACTCACGCGTGGGGTGTTCAGAAACAGCAGCCGACCTAGCCCAAGATACATTTCTACGTTTGTTAAAAACCGGAAATCTGCCGCCTTCAGGCGAATCTCGGCGTTTTTTAACCCGCATTGCCAAAGGATTGATGATTGATGCTTATCGTCGGCAGAAGATTGAAGAAGCCTACCTAGAAAGTTTGAGCTTGATGCCAGAAACCTTCATACCTGGGCCAGAAATCCATCATGTCATCATTGAAACACTCGCTGAAATTGCCGTTATGCTCGATAACTTGCCGGATAATGTGCGCTTGACGCTGTTGCTGCGCCAGATAGAGGGTTTAAGCTATGCCGATATTGCTAAGCAGCTATCCGTCTCTGTTTCATCGGTAGAAAAATACGTTGCGCGAGGCTTAGCGGCCTGCTGCCTCGCGCTGGAATCCTATTAGTCATGCCAGCCAATCAATCTGAGGCCGAGAATATCGGGCAGGAAAACAACTGCGATGCCATTGAAGCGGCGGCCGGCTGGATGGCCCGCCTGTTGGCAGATGACGCTACCGAGCAGGATAGTATTAACTGCCAACAATGGCGTGACCAAAGTTCACTTCACGAACAAGCATGGCAACGCATGTGCCAGATCACAGGCAAGTTTGCCTCCTTACCTAAGGGTACTGGCATCCAAGTGCTTGAAAAGGTTAGCCAGTCCGTCGTATCACGTCGGCGTTTCCTCAATGTTTTAGCGCTTGCAGGGATTGGCGTCACCGCGACTTGGCTTGGCGCGTCACAGACTCGACTTGGCCGTAGTCTGCAGGCTCAATACCGTACCGGCGCAAACGAAACTCGCACCTTTACTCTTGAAGATGGCACCCGCTTAACACTAAACATAGATACTGCAGTGGATGTGGATTTCTCCGCAGAGAAGCGGAAAATACAACTCCATCAAGGAGAGATCTTGATCAAAACGGGTCATGAATCTCCCCGTCGCCAATTCTTGGTCACCACTCACTTCGGCCAACTAATCGCACTGGGTACTGAGTTCTGCGTCCGCCAATACGAACACTATGACCGTGTAGCCGTAATCGACGGCGCAGTAGAAGCTTATACTGCCAGTGGTGGTAAGCCACAACGAGTGGATGCAGGCCAACAAACTCGATTTGATAAGACAATGATAGCGCCCCCGACACCGCTGAAAAGCTCAGCCATCAGTTGGCGCCATGGCAAGCTAGTGGCAGAAGGGATGCGGGTAGCGGATTTTGTCGAGGAGATCGGCCGCTATCGACCCGGCTTCACGCTATACGATAGTGCCGTGGCCAATTTGACCATCAGCGGGGTATTTTCTCTACAAGATACCGACCTTGCCCTACAAAGCCTTGCAAGCAGCCTGTCAGTAGAGCTGCAATATCGCACCACTTACTGGGTCAAAGTGATCCCTACCCGCTAACACCTTAACGCTGAAAATTATTTTCAAAAATTTTTACGGGTTTTGTGATCTCGTTCGGAATAGTAGATAGAACTTATTAACTTTCCCCCTTGGGACTCTCTATGCATTCCGTTGAATTTGGCCGTCCGCGACCAAAAAAATCCCGCGCTAACTACTTGTCCCTTATGGGCCTGAGTTTCACCGTCATCTTAAGCATTACAGCACCACAGCCATCACAGGCTCAAACTGTCGATGTTGATGCCAGACAAATCAACAAGCTACAACATTATCAAATTAAGGCGGGCACGCTCGATGCCGTACTCAACAGCTTTGCTCTAGCCGCGAATATTGATCTGTCGATATCTTCAGCACTCACTCGGGGTAAAACCAGCTTAGGGCTAGAGGGACAATACTCGATTGAAGCAGGCTTGCAAAAGATACTGGCAGAGACGGGTTTACAGGTCACATCGCGCCTTGAGGGGCAATATATTCTCGGCAAGGCGACCGCCGCAATAGTGTTGGCACCCATAACGGTTATCAGCGCTGCGGGTTATGAACAGGATATCAAAAATGCGCCAGCGAGCATCAGTGTGCTTTCAGGCAATGATCTAGAGCAACGCCAATTTAATTCGCTGCAAGATATTGCACGGGAAATTCCCGGTGTCAATGTGATTGGCTCTGGCGCACAGAGCGGAATATCCATACGCGGCATGGAGAAGGGTTATACGTTAGTGCTCGTTGACGGTAAGCGGGTACGCTCGGATACGGGGAATCCACGAGGATTGAACAACGAAGATCTCGATAGCAATTTTATCCCTCCCGTTGCGTCAATTGATCGGGTCGAGGTTGTTCGTGGGCCCATGAGCTCACTTTATGGTAGCGATGCAATGGGCGGCATCATCAATATCATTACCAAGAAAACACCTGAAAAATGGAGCGCCAGCGCGGGCTATGGTCTGCGCGTTCCGGACAGCAGCTCAATGGGAAACCAAAACCAACAGGATCTCTATATTACAGGGCCACTGGTTAAGGATCTGCTTGGGATTTCGCTATGGGGAAATCAAGCCGTCCAAGACGAAGACAAATATTACGGTGGATATCAGGAGTCGACTAAGAAAACGCTTGGCAGTAAGTTACGGATCACGCCTCATCGTGACCACGAAGTCATCCTTGACTACTCAAAGGCGAGTCAGCGCTACATTGGCAATCCTGGCGGCGTGCTACTGCCTAATGCCAGAGGTAGCATTGACCGCGAATGGACCCGAGATGCATGGAGCATTACCTACAATGCCTTGTTCGATCTTGGCGAACTAGAACTGAAATACTATGAAGAAGATTATGAAAGACTGACTTATCCTGCTGCAGCTGATTTCACTACAGGATCAACAAACAAAGTCAGCGATGCACGCTTCATTACAGGTGTGGATAGCCATACTCTGACTTTCGGTGGTCAATGGACTAACGACAAACTAACTAACGGTGATTTAGGCAATGGCTCTCCCCGAAGCTTTGGCACCCGCTCTGTCAGCGATTTCAGTATTTTTGCAGAAGACGAATGGGAGCTGCTCGCAGATAAACTTTATCTCACCCTTGGTGCGCGACTAACGGACAACGAATTTTTTGGTCATCATGTCTCACCTAGAGCATATCTTGTTTTCAATCATAACGATCACTGGACTTTCAAAGGGGGCATAGCCACTGGCTACAAGAGCCCGAAGATTGACCAGATTGATAACACTACAGGCTCTCAACGTGGCGGCGGTACGAGTCAATTTGTGATTGTGGGTAATCCCGACTTAGAGCCTGAACAAAGCACGAATTATGAAATCGGCGCGCTTTACACTCAAGATGACACACTAAATATCGGCGCAACGCTATTTTTCAATGACTTTTCCAACAAAATCCTCAACACCAACACCTTCTATTTCGACGATGGTAACGGCGGATATATTCCAGCATATTGCATTTCAGGTGACGTTGGCACCAAAGACTGCCCAGCTTGGGCCACTTGGCTAAATGCCAAGGGAGCACAGATCCGCGGTGTCGAGCTTGAGGGGCGCTGGGATATTGCAACGACCTTAGGGCTCAAAGCAAGTTACACCTATACCGATTCACAAATAGATGCTGACAACGTGATCATCAATACCCCCGCGGGTCCACGCCCTTTCGGTGACACCTTGGCATTACTTGATGGAAACTCACTCGTTGGTATCCCAAATCATAACGGATCAATCACGCTCGACTACCACCCAATTGAATCACTCTCGGCATTCATGCGAGGTAATTATGAGGGCGAGATCACCCGAATCAGCTTCGATCGCAATACGGTCGATAAAAGTGATAAAGATTTGATCACGCTGGACGTAGGTCTGAACTACTCGCTGAACCGCTATATTAGTTTTATCGCCGGGGTAGACAACATCACTGACGCTAAGCGATTTAAAGTCAATAACGATACTGGGGCTTATCGCTATTCAGAGCGCGGACGTAGCTATTTCGTTAACGTTAAGACGCAATTCTGAATATGGACTTACATATAATGCTCGAAAAAAACTCACGATTGTCCCACCAATCGAAACGCGGCAATCAAAGCGCCGCTAACAGATGGCTGTTTACCACTGGGATGGTGGCACACTCAATCGCCATCTGTTTATTGTGCTATTTATCCAGTGCCCAACTTGTTAATACAACAGGGGCTCTGCTTTACCACATGGGTATGCCATGGACGGATGCCGTGGTCGTCACCAGTATGCTGGGGTTTATCTACTTAGTGCTCATTCTATTGTGGGCGTTTTCTCGTAACGGCGTCCTGCGAACTTGGCTAAACGTAAGCAGCCTGACGGGCCTTTCCATCTTCATGGCTTGGATAGTTGGAGCATTAGCATGAAAGATGAATTCCGTACTCGGATGAGTCTCCTGCACACTTGGGCAGGATTGATATTAAGCGGCTTGCTGTTCGCCATTTTTTGGACCGGCACGCTGTCAGTATTCGATAAAGAAATCGATCGCTGGATGATGCCACACACTCGAATCCACATGGATACTGCAAGGCCATTATCGGTAGACCGCGAGATCATACCTTTACTGGCAGAGCGAGCTGAGGGGGCAAAAGCTTGGACTATAGTGCTACCCGCTGAGCGCAGACCTTTTTTGACATTGGCTTATGATTCTGCAAAGTCACACATAGCACAGCGAAATAGTTTCCACCCGATCACACTCGAACCGCTTCCGGCTCCAAACACCCGAGGAGCGAGTAACTTTATTTACCCCTTCCATCACAATTTAACCTTACGCCAAAACAACATTGGCGCCCTACTGGTTGGCATTGCGAGCATGGGTATGCTTTGCCTGTTAATTTCCGGCATAGTCATACACCGTAGAATATTTGCCGATTTCTTTACCCTTAGGCTGCTTCGGGGCTTTGGCAGAGCCAATCTCGATATTCATAACCTCACAGGCGTTGTGCTGCTGCCTTTCACTATCGTCATCAC
The DNA here is from genome assembly GCF_019345615.1 of Shewanella sp. NKUCC01_JLK. Lineage (NCBI taxonomy): Bacteria > Pseudomonadati > Pseudomonadota > Gammaproteobacteria > Alteromonadales > Shewanellaceae > Shewanella > Shewanella sp. NKUCC01_JLK. The sequence goes on from NZ_JAHKRD010000023.1 coordinate 71,970, forward strand.
CTTGTCAGGGCTAATGATTGCGCACTTGATCTATTTCCCCAAGGCGCCCGATGCCGTTTTCGCACAGCTTAACCCAGCATCCGTGACGCAGGAACGACCCAAATCTAAAGTAAGAGAAGCTTCACGCAAACGTGAGCAAGATGTTAGCAGTGAAAATGAAGACGAAATTACCGATGCCAGAGAAGGCTCACGTAATAGTCCTGCACGGAGTCGTTTTATCGCCGAATCACAGGGGCGTGTTAGACCACAAGCAATAGGCCAACCCGCCAATATTGCCGCAATTGATCCTATGATTGCGGCGACCGAAAGCGAGCTAGGTCAAGGGGCTGTCTATATGATTCGGGTTAGCAATCCTGGAGATGCAGGTGGTGTCGTCGCACTCAGGCTAAATAGCGATAACAACGTATCTCAGAATATTGATAATAGGAGATTTTCTACCGCCACTGGAGAGGAACTCGCACATTTCAACTCATCCTCGACGACCAATGTATTTAACTTTATTGCTGGTATGCATTACATCAAATTTACACACTGGCCACTGCGCTGGCTTTATTTTATCGCAGGGCTGGGTGCTTGCGCGTTAATCGCCACTGGCCTACTGCATTGGACTCAGGCACGTAACCAAAGGCAAGGCAGCACTAGCTTTAATGTGTCCTTTATGAATGCACATAACATCGCTGCTATCAGTGGAATTATTTCTGCGACCGGGGCTTTTTTAGTGGTCAATCGCTTGCTCAATAATAGGGAACAATTTGCAGGTATTTCCAGCCGCGATTTAGAGGTATATGCCTTCTTTGGTGTCTGGCTGGCGTGCCTACTTCATGCATTAATCAGAGTGTTTATAAACAAACAGCATGGTTACCGAAAGGCTTGGGCAGAACAATGCTGGACGATTGCTCTGATTGCTATCGCAGCTGTGGGACTGAACTGGATAACCACAGGCGACCATCTGCTTAAGACCCTATTCACCCATACCTATTGGCCCGTTGCGACCCTAGACTTAGTGCTTATTACTAGTGCTGTGATGGCCATTTACGCAGCGCGGAAACTATCAGTCATCCGTCAGAGTTAGATGTTAAAAGGAGAGGATTAATGCCTAAAGACCTGCTGTTAGTCGCCATATTTAGCACGGCCTACCTCAGTTTTGCTTTGTTCGCCCTGAGCCAAGTACGGCATTGGCGCGTTGTTTTCGATAAGGCACTACCCACTCAAAGGAAGGTGTTGCTCCTACGCAGCCTAGGCATCTTGATGCTAAGCATATCTTTAGCACTGTCGCTGGTGCGCGACGGTGCCAGCTTTGGCAGCCTGCTCTGGATAACAATGATTGGCGTGGCTGCACTCGCCGTCGCTTTAACCTTAGCTTGGCGACCTCGCTGGTTACGTCCTGCGGGTAAATTATTCTCCTTCACTCACCCAGATACAGGGCGAGCTAACCATAAAATGAATCAAGTTTAAGGTTGATAAAATTCATGATATTCAAAGCCGTTTTACTCTCATTGGCGCTACTTGCTTTACCTCTCACCGGTTGGGCGCAGGAAAATGCCAGTACCAATAACAGCCAAGCTACGTTACCGCTCAGCACTGAGACTCATGCCATTGAGCAATTGTCTTCAGTACCTGAAACGGTAGTTTCGGGTATGCAACAGCCAACGGAAGAAGCTTCCGCTACAGATGTGTTAGCAACATCGACTTGGTGGCACGATGCCATCGCGCTGCTAGAGGCTGGCGGCACAGTAGTGGTGATATTAATGCTGATGTCATTGGTTGCTATGACGATTGTGCTGATGAAACTTATTCAGTTTCAGCGCGCCGGACTGTGGCAACGTAAACCCGCAAGGCAGGCATTAGCCCTATGGCAACAAGGCAAGCAGGAAGAAGCATTACAGCTTGCTGCAATAAGCCGCAATCCCACAGCACAGGCAATGGCACAAGCGATTCGTGGCATCACACGCCAACTGCCTGAATCTTTAGTCCGCGAAGAAGTACTGCGTTATGGCTGTAATGCGCTATTTCAGTTAAGACGCGGATTGCGCCCACTAGAGGTCATAGGTTCATTATCACCACTACTGGGATTACTGGGCACGGTAATGGGTATGATCGCCGCCTTTCAACAACTGCAAGCGGCGGGTAATAAAGTGAATCCAGCGATTCTGTCAGACGGGATCTGGGAAGCCTTGCTCACCACAGCGGTGGGCTTATGTGTCGCTATCCCAGTGGTGGCATTACTGAACTATCTGGAGCGGCGCGTCGATCATCTTGCACATGAAATGGATAACTTAGTCACGCAACTATTTACCCCTGAGTTATCAGCTACCAGTAGCTATCAAACGCCAAATACTGTGGTTACACCACTCACCGCCAATAACAAACAGGCACTCAATGCAAGCGCCATATAATCAATCACTGAAATTCACGACTCATTCTTCAAAACGTAAAGCGGTGATTAGCTTAACGCCACTCATTGATGTGGTGTTTATCCTATTGGTGTTTTTTATGCTGTCTTCCAGTTTTCTAGACTGGCGCACTGTGGCGCTCGATACCAGCACAGCGGGTAGCCCAGCTCCCGCTGAACAAGCGCCATTTTTAGTGCAAATTAGCGCAGATCAACTGCAACTAAACGGCGAAATAATCACACTGGAAGCATTACAGCAAAAAGCACAAGGGCGCCAGCCTGCAAGCCAGATCGTGAGCCTACAGCCGCAGGCGGATACTCCAGTACAAAGGTTAGTGCAGGTATTGGATGCACTTAATGCCGCAGGGATTGCGCCGCTAACACTGGTAGAAGACTCCAATTGGCAACCCGCACCTGCGACTAAAGCGGACGGCAATAACATGGAGAATAGCCGCTAATGCATTTTCCTGAACGTCGGCCGGACCAAACAGAAGAACGTATTTTGCCGCTGATTAATGTGGTGTTCTTGCTGTTAATCTTTTTTATGATCGCAGGTAGCCTTTCCGTGACAGCACCGTTTGATGTCACTCCACCAGTCTCGCAAAGTGATGGCGTAGATGAACCGGATGCAGTGCTTATCCTAATCAGCCGTGACAACAAACTCGCACTCGATAATGAACCGACTACGGAAGCAGAACTGTTAGCACGCATCGATATGCTGCTGTCCGCCGAGCCAGAAACCCAAGTCACGCTAAAAGTTGATGGTGAGTTATCGGGAAACCAGCTCGTGCATTTTACCCAAGCCTTGTATGGCGTAGGCGTTAAAAAGCTACGTTTATTAACTGAGCAGGGGGCCAAATGACAGACCAAGAGTTCGCGCCGAACATAGCGCAATGCGGCATAGCTTTGCTGTTAGCGGCTTTTTTGCACATCGCCTTAACGGCTGCAGTGTTTTGGTCGCCAGCAGTAATAACGCCCATGGGTCAGGCTAAAGCGGTTGGCAACGGAGGGATTGAAATTTCCTTAGGGCCTGCAGGTAGCGCAGCGAGTGCTCTGCCACAAACGACGGCGCCAGTTGCTGAGCAAAAATCTGAGCCAATTACAGAGCAAGTCGACAAACCAGAACCATTGCCACCCGTGGCAAAGAAAGTCACTCCCACACCACGTCCCAAACCCATAACGCCAACACCTCAGCATGAGCGAACAACTCAGTCCAAGGTGAATGAGCAGCATAGCAGTCCAATCGAAACCCCATCGTCGACAGCGTTAGCTGCGTCTGCCAACGAAGTAGGTCAAAACGGTGCAGGTCATTCTACAGAAAATAACACGACAAATAGTGGTGATAGCTTTACTGGCGGAGGTTTGATGGGCGACTCCCAAGACTACACCGCAACTTTATTAGCCTGGTTAGAACAGCATAAAGAATATCCACGTATGGCACGTAATCGACGTCAGCAAGGCACAGTAATGCTGTATTTTATGTTGGATCGTCAAGGCAGAGTCAGCGCGAGTCGAATTGAGCAAAGTTCGGGCTATCAAACATTAGATGCAGAAGCACTAAAAATGCTGGAGCGAGCCCAGCCCTTACCTGCCATACCCGATGCAATGCCAAACGAGACGTTAGAACTTGTTGTGCCAGTGCAGTTTTTCTTACGTTAAGCTGCGCAGTGAAATGGGATATCCAGCGGACAAACTTGTCGACATGGTTGTCGCTGAAACCAAACTATGACATAGCAGCATATATAGAAACAATTACTTAGCTAAATAATGTAACCATACATCGACATAAAATGTACCCATAGTCTGACAAGTAGGAGCAGCCACAAAATAACTCAAGGGAAAAATGTAACTTTACTACAAATGACTATTAAACCTTTGCAAACTGACAATTGCCCCAAAGCAATTTTGGAGTATTTTTCTCTCAACCCTAAGTTGCATGAATTGATCATTAGTTTTTCTCATATCGTTACTCTGTAACTTGCTTTGTTATCACATTGGAGAAATATTTGGTTTTGCCTCTTATTGTTTTAAAGCATTGTCCCATCAGAGTTGTACTGACTTTCTTACTTCGAATTTCAAACCGTACGTTTCAATAAATTCATTACATATGCATCAATTGTGTGAGCAATACCTCTTGTTTGATATCTTGCGCCTAACATATAATAATAACAATTATCATTTAGAGTCGCCTTTGTATGGGTTTAGCAAAAAAATGCATTTATCTTTCTTTAGGTATGCACTTTATCGCTATCTTTGCGAGTGCGACTTGGTCTGTTGATGCCCAGACTATTCCTTCATCTGTATCAGGTATTTCATTACGTCAAGTTGAGTTAGTCATTGCGCAACATGTAGTATCACCTGCACAACCAATGTCAATTAATTCCGCTGCTGAATTTGCTCAATCAACTCCAACGCTAGTAGAAACAAAAGCACTTGAGCCTAAGCTGGTTACTGTCACACCTAAGGCATCAAAAGCTTCAACTACAAAGGCTCAAACTAAGACACAATTGAAAACACCCACTGAAATAGTGACTGAAAATATTATGTCTACTGCAGAGCCTATATCTACTGCGAGTCAGCCTGTGGTTCAAGCTGTATCTGCTCAAAATTCTGGTGTCAAAAGTGTGCTTATTCCACCTCAATTATTGAGTGATGCTGATAGCACACCCTATCCAAAAATGGCTAAGAGATTACGTCAGCAAGGTGTCACATTGCTTAAAGTTAAGGTTTCTGAGCATGGGGAGTGCCAACAGGTAGATTTGTTAACGAGCTCGGGATTTGATTTGTTGGATCGTGCCGCTATTGATTCTGCCAAAAACTGGTTATTTGAATCAGCCCAAAGTAATGGCGAAAAAGTCAGTGCGTGGGTTGAGATCCCTGTGCATTTTTCTATCCGAGGTTAATATCTAATGCCCCCTGTTTTTACTGTATTTTTCGAACAATGCGGTCCTTTAGCATGGCCTTTAGCCCTGTGCTCTATTACCACTCTTGCGCTGCTAATTGAACGTGTGGTGCTGTTTATCATCCATCAGAGAGGATTCCAGTTATTTGAACGCGGAATAGTACCTACTGGTGCTCAAGTTTGGTTGCAATTACAGCAAGTCCAACAAGAGCAAGCAAAGGTGATAAAACCTATTCGCGATGAGCATTTAACCTTATGGCTTGGTAGCCTACGTCGCCAATTATTAGCGAATAATGGATATTTGCATTTGATGGGTGTTATTGCGCCATTATTAGGTTTATTGGGGACTGTGATGGGGATTACTGATGCTTTCTCGGTAATTTCTGGCACTTCGGATCCTGTCACCCCAGCTCTTGTGGCCGATGGTATCCAATCTGCAATGCTAACAACGATAGTTGGTTTGTGTATCGCTATACCTGCGCTGCTGACGGCACAAGGTTTTCGTTTATGGCTGGATAACAGCCTCGAGCTTTTGAGCGAACGACTAAATATCTGGTCACTTTCATTGGAATTAGCATGATTAAGTCCCCTGTAGCTAAGACCGCTGAATTTGGTATCGACCTGACTTCGTTAATCGACATTCTTTTTATTCTGTTGGTTTTTTTACTTCTTTCTATGCAGGCACCCAGAACGGTAACAGAAATTGAATTACCTGATGTTGCAGGTATATCTCAGCCATTAAAATCACCGACAGAAATTCGTATTGGAGCGGGAGACGCCAATTTTTATATAGGCGAACAACGTTATTCAGACTCGACTTTATTGCTCGAGGCTCTGAAAAATGTGAGTAAGGATACTCCACTCGTATTGCAAAGCGATCGGGATGCCCCTTTTGAAAGGGTATTACAAATCCTGCAAGGCTTACAGCAGCATCAACTTAACCTAGTCAAGATTGAAGTGAAAAACTAACATCATGAAAAATATTAATAAAACGCTAATTGCTGTGTTCGTTTGTGGTATTACATCTCCTGTATTGGCGCAGGATGAGGCCATTGTACTTGATGCGGTAAATGTGGTAACAGGCGCTGATGGCGAGGTAGGCAAAGGAACGCCTAAAATTATGCTCGATAGTGAGCAATTACGCCGTTTTGGTAATCAGTCACTGGCTGAAGTTTTGCGACGTTTACCCGGTGTTATTATGACTGGGCCTACGGGTGCTGAAAAAGACTTGCGTGTTAGAGGGCTAGATAAGGAATACAGCCAGATATTAATCAATGGTCGAAGAATGCCGGATGGTGGAGAAAAGCGTGAGTTCCAAATAGATCGAATTCCGCTAAAAATGATTGAGCGAATTGAATTTATTCGTAGTCCAAATGCTTCAATGGACAGCCAAGGTATTGGTGGGACAGTTAATATTGTATTAAAACAAGCAGGCGATCGAGTATTAGCTGAGTATGATATTGCTTACGGCAATAGTGGCAGTGGTGACCATACTGGTGATGCGAGCATCGTTTGGGGCAAGGATAACTACTTACTTAATGCGTCAGTGCAGCGCCGTGCCAATGAAAAAGAAAAAACTAAGCACACCCTTAAAAATGGCAAAGTTGATAAAGGTGAGCGTGAATTTGAACATTTAACCTCAAACGATATTAGCTTAGCCCCATCAATCCAGTTTGATGTTGCAGGCGGCCAATTAAACTTAAATCCGATGTGGTTACGTTCAGATGAAAATAAAGACAAGATAAAACAGGTGTTAAAATCTGATTTAAGCGTCAACACCTATGACGACGAACAGGAAGATAAAATCCGTCAAACCTTAGCACTGGATACAGATTATCAACGTGAAGTTCTCCCTGGACAGTCGGTGAAATTTGCTGTGGGTGTGCGTAAAGGTGATGAGGATAAAGATAAAGTTGTTCGTACTTTTAAAGCTGATGGCACTGAAACTAAACTGAAATTAGAAACCGAAGATAAAGAAGATACTGAGCTTTATGTAGCCGCGGATTATTTTTGGCAATTGTCAGATGCTCACCTATTGTCTTCTGGCGTGGATTTCAACGATAAATCACGAGATAAGAATAAGCAAAGCGAAGAAAATGGCGCATCAAAAACAGGCGTAAAAGATGTCTATACCCTTGATGAGCAAAGATTACAGTTGTATGTCATGGATGATTGGAAAATCAATGATAAACACAGCTTAAACATGGGTACTCGTTTCGATCTACGAGATTTTTCTAGTGAGTTTGATAACGAAGATTTTACGAGCAATGAAAATTTCTTGTCACCATCACTGCATTATCAATTTGCATTTGCTGAGAATAAAAAATATTACGCCAGTATCGCAAGAACAGTGCGCTTACCCAAGTTCGATGAATTAATTCCTTATGTTGAGTCGGCCGACGGTTCTTTATCCAAGCCTGACAAAGGTGGTAATCCAGATTTAAATGCAGAAACCGCATGGGGATTAGATACGGGGATTGATCTTGTTCTTGGAAGTTCAAGCTATAACCTCAATCTTTATTACCGTGATATCAAAGATATCATCGAAACATATACTCAACTGGATGAGTCTACAGGACGTTATGTCAGTAAACCTGAAAATTCGGGTGATGCTTATACCTATGGTGCTGAATTATCTGTTGAATATAGCTTAACTGATAACCTGTTGCTGAATGCAAATACTAGCATTATGCGTGGCGAAGTAACGACTTACGAAGGGATTGAGCGACCAGTTAAAGAGTTACCTGATTACTCCTTCAACCTTGGTTTAACCTATTTTGCTACTGATGCATTGGAGTTTGGCGCGAACTGGCAACAAAAAGGTCCTGCGGAAACGGAAGAATATTCTGGCAACACTATTACCCTTACGAGAGAAGAAAGTAGAGCGATCGTTGATGTTTATGCGACTTATAAATTCAGTGAGTTAGCCTCGTTACGTCTGAGTGCATCTGATTTGTTTAATAGCGAAAAAGATAAAAATAAGTCTGTTTATGATGGCACGAATTGGGCGCTTACAGAGCAAGAATGGGAGCAGGGAAGCCGTGAGTTTCGCCTGACTTTATTAGGCCGTTTTTAAACTGAGGATAGAATAATGTTGCGAAAATGGCATATTTGGTTGGGAGTGATTTTATTACTCCCTATTGCGATAGTGGCGTTAACAGCGGTATTTATTGCCCATGATAAATTATTAGGACTTAAGCAAATTACACTTGGGATCCCGGTTACTGAGCCTGCTGAAATAAAAACCCTATTACCATTACAAGCTGATATTTGGCTGGCCGCGGGGAAATTCGGTATTGCTCGGCAACAGCTTAAAGAGGGGATGGTTTCGCCTTCGGTGATGGAACTTGCGGGTGTAGATATCAGACAATTATTAGCAGTACAGGACAATATTTTAGCTGCGGGTAACCAAGGGATATACCTACGCCAAGGTGAAACATGGAGCCAAACTTTAAAAGCAGACATCCACCAACTGAGTGCTGATGGTTTAGCCATTTTGGCGGTTGCTAAAGATAATCAATTGTATCGTTCTGAAGATTATCAGACATGGCAAAAAATCACCTTACCGATTGCGGTTGAGAGTTTGCATGGTGAAACTCAATATTACACTGCCTCTAAACTCGTCATGGATTTACACACAGGTAAAGCCATTTTTGGTAAGGCAGGTGAGTGGATTTGGATCGATGTGATTGGGTTAGCTATTTTCTTTCTGACGTTCAGTGGTGTGATCCTTTGGTGGCGCAGAAGGCAGCTAGCACATGGTTGAGGTCATTTTGTTTGCATTGACAGTATTGCTTTTGGCGATGCAGGCAATGGCTATTCATGGTTGGTGGCGCGGTCGAAGTCGGCCACCGATGTGTTTACAGGTAAGCGATGTTAGCCGTCAGGGAGATAGCATAGTGCTATCTCTTTCCCGTAAAAATGGTCGCCGTTTACCTAAAGCCATCGCTGGACAACATGTGCTGTTATCCACAACCGTAGGTGAGCAAACCTATCAGCGCGCGTATAGTTTGGCGGCGTGGCGTCCAACATTTTTACACTATGAGTTGGCTATAAAGGCGCAAGGTAAGGTGTCACACCATCTTTTTAAAAATGTAAGCCTAGGTAATACGTTTGAGGTTTCCCAGCCTAAAGGGCATTTTACCGCCAATTTAATTGCTAAGAAGGTGTTGCTGATTGCTGGAGGAATTGGCATCACACCGATGCGCGCCATGTTGCACTATTACCTAAGTCTTGGACGTCAAGTGACCTTGATCTACAGTGCAAGACATAGGGAGCAGCTTGTATATCATGATGAATTACAAGAGTTATCCTTATCTGGTCAGCTTCGATACTTTCCCATACTGTCGCAACCTTGCCCGCTTTGGACTGGGGCGAGTGGCCGTCTCGATTCTACCCTGTTGCAATCCTATGTAACGACATTGCCAGATAAAGCTTATCTCTGTGCGGGTGACAGTTTAATGTCTAATTTGCGTCAATGGTTAGTGTCTATTGGTATGGCAGAAAAGGATGTTGAGTTTGAGCAATATCAGGCAAAGGGTGATGGTGAACCTGGGATGATCACTTTAGCGGGGGCGACCTTCCACTACGATGGTAAAGGCAGTTTACTTTCATGGCTAGAATTGCAGCGTCAACCCATTAAAGCGGATTGTCGTAATGGCAGTTGTGGCCAGTGCAGGATCACATTGCTTGAGGGCGAATTAACGCAATTCAAATCACCAGAAATGACACTATCAGCAAATACGTATTTGGCTTGTTGTGTCGCCCCAAAAAGTAACATTCACATTCAGTTGGCCAGTTAACGGCACTTTTTGTCAATGTACTTTCAATTATTCTATTTATCACCGAAAAACTTAACTTTCTTTGCAAGATAGAGTCTTGCTGTTTTTAGCTTAATGGATGCGAATATATTGATGCACAAAACCTCAAAGCACACTCTCATTATCGTGCTAATCAGTTTTATCCTCCTCGGTGGCGGTATTTTTTCCTTTATATATAAACCTGAATTGACACCTGACTATGTCACCGAAACAGTTCGCTTTGGTGATATCGAAAGTACGGTACTGGCGAACGGTACATTGCAGGCATTTAAGCAGGTCAGTGTCGGTGCGCAAGTTTCTGGTCAGATTGAACGTTTGTTTGTTGAGCCAGGAGATGAGGTAAAACAAGGAGATTTAATTGCTCAAATCGACAGCTTAGGGCAACAAAATAATATTAAAGAAACATTAGCCTCCCTGAAAATTATCCAAGCGCAATATCGGGCAAAACAGGCTCAAATTCATCAAGCAAAGTTAGAGTTTGTACGTCAGCAACAAATGCTCGCTGATAGGGCGAGTTCTCGCGCAGATTATGAGGCTGCCCAGGCAACGTTAACTGTGTATCAAGCTGAGTTAGAACAGTTAGATGCGCAAAAGCAGCAGGCTGAAATTAACGTCGATAGCGCCAAAATTGACTTAGGTTACACCAAAATCACCGCTCCAATGGCGGGGACTGTTGTGTATTCTGCGGTTGAAGTGGGGCAAACCGTTAATGCGAATCAAACAACACCGACCATAGTCGAAATGGCCCAACTTAGCACTATGACGGTAAAAGCTGAGATATCTGAAGCTGATGTGATAAACGTACATTCTGGACAATCAGTATATTTCACCATCCTAGGTCAACCGAGTCGACCTTATCATGGTGTGGTTCGGAGCGTTGAGCTCGGTCCAACTTCGATGGGCAAAAGTGACAGTGCGAGTTCGAACTCCAGCACTACAGAAGCAATTTATTACTATGGTTTATTTGATGTGGATAATCCCGAACGTACATTGCGGATTGGCATGACAGTACAGATTTCTATCGTGCTAGCTAAAGCGGAGAATGTTTTGTTAGTGCCCTCGCAAATTTTGCGTCTTAAGGCTCGAGCAAAAACAACGGCTCAAGACGCTGTAGCAACGGCTCAATATCAAGTACCACTGCTCGTGAATAATCAGGTTGAATACGTAGATGTCACTATCGGTATTAATAACAAAATTAATGCTGAAATTATCTCAGGCTTGAAAGAGGGCGACTTAGTTGTATTGGGTTCCCCTGCCTTAGATGATGGCAGTAAATTGCGTAGAACGCCTAGTGTGAGGTTCTAATTGTGAGTGCTGCATTACTTGAAATATCAGGTTGCTACCGTGCCTTTAAAGCGGGTGAACAGCAGCTTACCGTACTGAACAATGTGAATTTATCCATTGAACAAGGCGAGATGGTTGCCATTGTGGGTGCCTCGGGCTCGGGTAAATCGACGCTAATGAATATTCTGGGTTGTTTAGATAAACCCTCAAAGGGCGCGTATTTTATTGATGGCCAAGATACTTCTATCATGGATGCTAATGAGTTAGCTAAGCTGCGCCGTGAACACTTTGGCTTTATTTTTCAGCGATATCATCTGCTTGGAGATCTTACCGCCAAAGGTAATGTGGAGGTCCCTGCCATCTATGCAGGGAAAGACCGCCATGTAAGAAATGCGCGTGCCGAACATTTACTCAGTCGGTTAGGTTTAGCTGAGAGGCTCGATCACAAACCGAGCCAACTCAGTGGTGGCCAGCAGCAAAGAGTCAGTGTGGCGCGGGCTTTGATGAATGGCGGTGATGTGATCCTTGCCGACGAGCCAACGGGTGCATTGGATAGTCATAGTGGTGAAGAAATGATGCAGTTATTGCAAGAACTTCACCGTGATGGTCATACCATTATTATCGTGACCCATGATATGCATGTTGCTCAATATGCCGATCGAATTATTGAAATTAAAGACGGCATTATCATCAGTGATGAACGAAAGCCTAATTCATTAAAACAAATGAATACAGTTGCCAATAAAGATACGGGTACTCGTGTCGCTTCTTGGGACCGTTATACTGAGGCATTTAAAATGGCTCTGCTTGCCATGATGACTCATCGACTACGTACCTTTTTAACCATGCTTGGTATCATTATTGGCATTGCATCGGTTGTGTCTGTGGTGGCATTAGGGGAAGGATCGCAGCAAGAGATCCTCAAAAGTATTAGTTCGATGGGAACAAATACTATTGATATTCGTCCTGGTTCAGGTTTTGGTGATCGTCGCTCTGGAAAAGTGAAAACCCTGACAGTGAAAGATGCCAATGCATTAAGAAACTTGCCTTATGTTGACAGTGTAACACCGACCGTTGATTCGAGTATGACATTGCGTTACGGCAATAAAGCGGTGACCAGTGTGGTTAATGGCGTTGGTCCTGAGTTTTTTAGAGTAAGGGGTTATGAGCTTGCACTGGGTCAGTTTTGGGATGAGGTGAGTGTGTTATCGCTTGCGCAAGAAGTTGTCATCGATGACAAAGTTCGTAAGGAACTCTTTCCTCAGAGCTCCCCCATTGGTGAGGTGATTTTCATTGGTAATTTACCAGTGCGGATCATCGGTGTCACGGAACCAAAGGACAGTGTATTTGGTAAGAGTGACTCACTTAATGTGTGGCTTCCCTATACGACCTTGTCAGGGCGTATTGTTGGCAAAAACTACCTTAATGGAATAACAGTAAGATTAAATGAATCAGTCCCTAGTAATGCCGCCGAGCAGGGCATCATTACGCTACTAAAAATGCGTCACGGGGTTGAAGATTTTTACACGATTAATACAGATGCTGTTAGGCAAAATATTGAAAAAACCACTGCAACTATGACGTTGCTCATCTCGGCAATTGCAGTGATATCCTTGATTGTGGGAGGAATTGGAGTGATGAACATCATGCTGGTGTCTGTTACCGAACGCACTCGTGAAATTGGTGTACGCATGGCAGTAGGGGCGCGTCAAAGTGATATTTTGCGCCAGTTCCTTATTGAAGCTGTATTAGTGTGTTTATGTGGTGGGACTTTAGGCATAGCTTTAGCTTATTTAATTGGTGCAGTATTCGCTCAAGCGGGGGGGAGTTTCCAAATGATCTATTCCACAGCTTCTATCGCTACCGCTTTTGCCTGTTCTACGTTAATTGGCGTGTTATTTGGCTTTCTACCCGCTCGTAACGCTGCGCGATTAGATCCTGTTGATGCGCTAGCAAGAGAATGATAACACGATGAATTTTAATACTTTAAATAGGATACTTTCTTTTCGAACGTTAAGTATAGCAATCGGATTATCTTGCCTCAGTGGCTGTAGTAGCGATATCCGTTCCGACTTTGAGCGACCAGCTTTGACTATTCCTGAACATTGGCAAAGCACTCAAGTAAGCGGGCCAGTCAACGTTGATCCTTGGTGGCAGCAGTTTCATCAACCTGAGCTTAATAAGCTCGTTACTCAAGTATTGAACCGCAACAATGACTTAGCGCTAGCCACCTTCACTCTGCATAAAGCACGATTGCAAGCGGGATTAGCACAGGATGAACGCTATCCGCAGTTATCCTCAAGTATGGGGACTTCGGTTAATCTGCCCCTAAATAGTCGTTCATCAACTAAAAGTTATCAGGCAAAACTGTCGGTGAGTTATGAGGTAGACTTATGGGGAAAACTTTCTGCTGATATTGATAGCGCTGAGTGGGCAGCGTTGGCAAGTGCTGAAGATAGAGAGAGCACTGCCCAAAGTTTAATCGTGACAACAGCATCCCTATACTGGCAAATTGGTTACTTAAATCAACGAATTGCTATAAGCAACAAAAGTATTGAACACAGTCGACAAACGCTAGCATTAACCCAACGTCAGTATGATTCTGGCGCTGTGACTCAAGTGAGCGTGTTAGAAGCTAAACGTAGCCTTGTGGGACAGGAGGCATCCCATAGTCAACTTATTCAACAGTTGACGGAGGCGAAAAATGCCCTTGCCATTTTACTTAACCAAGTACCGGGAGATACCTGGGTCGAGATTAGTGCATTGCCTGATGTTGCTGTGCCAGAGATTGCCGTGGGAGTACCTGCAGATTTATTAGTGAGACGCCCCGATGTGAAAGCATCTTTATATCAATTGCGCTCAGCACTAGCCAGTAAAGATGCAACTTATACCAGCTACTTTCCGAGCTTGAGCTTAACAGGCAGTGTGGGGGAGTCGACCTCGGAGTTAAAAGAGCTACTACGCAATCCGGTTGGTAGTTTAGGCGCAGGGTTGGTATTGCCGTTTTTACAGTGGAATCAAATGCAAATTAACAACGATATTGCTGAGATTGATTATCAGACTGCTGTGGTGAATTACCGCAAGACACTGTATTCGGCCTTTGATGATGTTGATAATGCTATCTCAGCTAAAGAGCAATTATCCTACCAAGGAGATAAATTACAACAACAGTACAGAGCAGCCTTAGAGGTTGAAGCCATTTACGAGAGCCAATATCGCCATGGTGCAATAGGGATTCAAGATTGGATTAACGCTCAAGAAAACCTACGTAAAGCAGAGGCGTCCTTGCTCGAAAACCGCTATAACCAGTTCATAGCTCAAGTGATGCTCTACCAAGCATTAGGTGGTAGTGATATTTTTGCATCTCATTCAGCCTCCTAGGCCTATCGATAAAAGAACGATCTTTACTCCTTAATGTGGGAGAGTAATGAATTCTCATACTACAATGGCAGCGATCACATCGGTAAGCTGCCATTTCTAAAATATTTATGCCCCATTGTGTGTTTCGCAGTTCAAAAGGGGAATAGGCCAAGAAAAGCTTTGCCTATAGAAAAGTTGATGGTTTGACTTAGAAGTTATGTATCCCATCTTTTTCGTAGTTTGAATGCATTAATCAAAATCAAAGTCGTGGGGCTTCACCCCACACCCGGCGAGGGCATCGACCGGCGTTACTACGAATTATGTGCACTGTCGGAACTGAAGAACGCGCTGCGTTCTGGTGATGTTTGGGTACAGGGTTCGCGCCAGTTCAAGGACTTTGACGAATACCTAGTGTCGGTCGAGAAATTCGCCACTTTGAAGCTGACCCGTAAATTACCGCTGGCGGTGGTCACCGACTGCGACGAATATCTGCATGACCGACTGCAATTACTAGAGGCGCAACTCGTCACAGTCAATCGTATGACGGCGACCAACGATTTACCGAATGCCATCATCACTTCTTCTGGGTTGATGATCACGCTGCTTGACGCGGCAGTGCCAGATGCCGCGCAAGCCATGATTAACCAAACCGCTATGTTGCTGCCGCACCTAAAAATCACCGAGTAACTGATGGAAGTCGATGAATGGACTGGGTTCACCCGCCATTTCACACACTTGAAAACCAGCGACACCGTCAAGGATAAAACCTTGCTGTTGACGGCCATTCTGGCCGATGGAATCAATCTGGGACTGAGTTAAATGGCCGAATCCTGTCCTAGAACTACCTACGCCAAGCTATCTTGGTTGCAAGTCTGGCACATCCGTGACGAAACCTATTCGACAGCATTGGCCGAATTGGTGAATGCTCAGTTTCGGCAACCTTTCGCTGAGCACTGGGGCGACGGCACCACCTCGTCATCGGACGGCCTGAACTTCCGAACCGACAGCAAAGCAGAAAGCACAGGCCATATCAACCCAAAGTATGGCAGTAGCCCAGGGCGGACTTTCTACACTCATATTTCCGACCAATACGCGCCCTTCAGCGCCAAGGTGGTCAACGTGGGTATTTGTGATTTAACTTACGTATTTGACGGATTGCTGTACCACGAGTCAGACCTGCGCATCGAGGAGTACTACACCGATACTGCTGGCTTCAGCGATCACGTATTTGGCTTGATGCATTTGCTGGGATTTCGTTTCGCGCCGCGTATTCGTGACTTGGGTGATACTAAACTATTCATTCCCAAAGGTGATGCCACCTATGACGCACTCAAACCGATGATTAGCAGCGACAGGCTGAACATCAAAGCTATTTGCGCCCATTGGGATGAAATTCTACGACTGGCCACTTCGATCAAGCTGGGCACGGTGACTGCCTCGCTGATGCTCAGGAAGCCGCTACCCACGCCAGAACGGCCTAGCTGTGGCGTTGCGCGAGTTAGGCCGTATCGAGCGCACGTTGTTCATCCTCGACTGGCAACAAAGCGTCGAACAACGCCACCATGTCCACGCTGGATTGAACAAGGGTGAAGAGTACCGCACGAGCAGCAGCGGTATAGGAGCAGTGGCCTAAATCTAGTGACGGCGGCCATCGTGCTCTGGAACACCGTCTATCTGGAAAGGGCGGCGAACGTATTGCGCAATCACGGCAAGGGTGTCGATGACGCGCTGTTGCAATACCTGTCGCCGCTGGGCTGGGAGCACATCGATCTGACCGGCGATTACCTCTGGCGCAGCGGCGCCAAGATTGGTATGGGTAAGTTCAGGTCATTACAACCGCTGCTACCGCCTTAACGTGCTTTATTTTCCGTTTTCTGAGACGACCCCAACTACAGAGTGCTTCCTGATCGCCAGTATGGCGCTTAAAACCCTTGTTTCATCGTCAGTCGTTTATCTGTAATCAGAATATTATTTTGATTTAAACCCGACAAACATTGGGTTTCATTATTAGGAAACAAAGCCCCTTAAAAGTGCGACAATCTTCACAAAATTAATTATTCATAAAAGCTCATTTGCGAAGTATGTCACCATATATCCTTAATACATCCGGCTTTCCTTCTCAAAAAACAAGAATAGATGATAAATATCACGCTTTTTATTTCCATTTGGTGCGAATTACATTTCCTTGTCATTGTTATCTAATGTCGAATAATTCAATAAAGTAATGTTCATCAAAAACAGGAAGCAGGAAAAATATCATGCTAAAAAAAATACTTACGTTAAGTGGTTTACTTTTATCACTAACAGTAACCGCTGGAGATTATACTGAGGGTGTTCATTATATTGATTTAAAAGAAAATTCATTTAAAGCTGATAATCAAGTTGTAAAAATTTATTCTGCAAACTGTCCTTTTTGTTATAAATATGAAAGTGCAGTAATTCCAAACCTAGAAAAAAACTTGCAAAATGGCATGACTTTCGACGCTTACCATATTTCAACTAAACCCCCATTTGGAAAAGAAAAAGCAACTGTAATTGCTATTGCAAAAATAATTGGCCCTGCTGAATACAAAAAAATTAAAATGTCACTTTATAGCCTTTATCACGATGAACAAAAAAAATTCGCGAATTCTGATGAAGTTTATATCTTCGGCGCGAAAGCTTTGAATATGAGTATAGATGATTTCATGCAGAAAGCCGACACGCCAGAAGTAAAGGCACTTTTAAATAAGTGGGATAATGCTGGTGTTGAAATAGCGAAAATCCAAGGGATTCCGGCATTGGTCGTCAATGGAAAATATCTTATTAAAACTTCAAAGATTAGCTCCATGACTATGCTTGATGATCTTGTTAAAGAACTCTCAACAAAATAACTTTAGCTAAATACGGATAGACAGAATATGAGTTTTTTTTCAAAAGCTTTGAGTGAATTTAAAACATCACCGTTCCAAACGTTAAGCGAATGGCAAAATCAACGTTGGGTTTGGTTTTTAATGAGCAGTGCTGCGGCATTCCTTATATTATCTGCTATAGGCTATTTTCAATTATTCTTGGCTATGGACCCATGTGAAATCTGCGTATATATCAGATACAGTCAGTTCTGTATTTTATTTGCAGGTCTCATTATTGCAATTAAACCAACTAATATATGGTTCAAGATTATTGGTATGTATATAGCTTGGTATGGAGTTCTTCAAGGAATGGCTTGGTCAATTGATTTAGCTGAATTGCATCATACTGCACATGCTCTTGACGATGTGATGTTATCAGGTGGCGATCTATTTGCGGTTGGAGGTGGTGCAGCGGCTTGTTCTACAGAACCCACCTTTCCTCTAGGATTGCCATTACATGTTTGGCTCCCATTTGAATTTCAGCCATCAGGTATTTGTGGTGAAGACGATTGGTCACTACTTGGTTTAAATATGGCTGAATACTGCATCATCGCTTACGTATTTTTTATTATAGGTTTAGGTGCTGCGACAATCGGTTGGATATATAAGTTTTTAAAAAGTAAAAACTTAGTTTAACACATTAAATATTTAGGAGTTATTATGAAATTAACTAATATAGCGTTATTAGTTGCTGCGGTAAGTTGCATTGGAATGACAACGGTTGTCGAAGCAAACTCTTTAAAATCAGCTCGTGGTATGGCTGTACATTCAAATGGTTCAGAGGTAATCGGTACCGTTTTTATGAATAAATATGGTTACTCTCCATTAACAGCAGTAATTGATATCCCAAGTAATCGTCACTTAAGTAATGTGAAAGTGACAGTTTTAGGCAAAGATGAAAAGGGCATTGATATTAGCTATGATGTTGCGAATTCAGAATTATTGCACCACTCCGGAATCCCAGTATTTGGTTTATATGCTGACTTTCAAAACAAAGTGAAAATTGACTGGAAAGAAGATGGTAAAAACAGAAGTCATACATTTAATATGAGAACGGGGGGCGTAAAGTTTACCCCGGAAGCAGAAGCTAGAACTTCTTACATGCTTGGCGAAGTAAAAGTGGAAGCTTCTAAGAAATTTAAAGATCGCCTATATCTAGTTGACGGTTTTGGTGATGGAGCACAACGTTCGATTGTTAGTCATAACAACCCTCAGGCTTCTGGTGCCGGTTTATGGGATCGATCTCCAACCTTAAGTATTTACGATACAAATGGTGATTTACGTTGGTATATGGATTATCAAGCATTCCGTGATGCTAACCATTATCGTAAAACAGGTTACGTTATGGGATTAAAACAAGTAGGTAAAGATCTTGTTTGGGGAGCTGGTCAAGCTTATCACAGAATGAGCTTAATGGGTGAACACGTATATTCTCGCGACCTTCCTGGTCAATATGCTGACTTTTCACATGATATTCATCACCGTCCTAATGGCAATATGATTATTCGTGTTGCGAAGAAAGACTACATCAATGAAGTTGGTGATCGTGTAACCACTGTTCGTGATCATATAATCGAAGTTGATCCTCAAGGTAAAGTGGTACATGAGTGGAATCTTAACAAGATATTAGATAACACTCGTGACGTAACCTTACTAGGCTTAGATATGGGGGCTGTTTGTCTTAACGTTGATGCTGACCATGCGAATCAAACAGCCTCCTTAGAACAATTAAAAAATTCTCCATATGGTGATTTACCTGGTGTAGGTGCTGGGCGTAACTGGGCACATGTCAATTCAGTAACATACGATGAAAATGATAATTCAATTATTCTTTCATTACGTCATCAATCAGCCAATATTAAGATTGGAAAAGATAATGAAGTTAAATGGATTTTAAGCGCTAGAGAAGGTTGGAAAGGTGATCTAGCTAAGAAGGTGCTACAGCCTATTGATAATAAGGGCCGTAAGATTGAATGTACTGCAAAAGGTAAATGTCCAAATCCTGACGAGTTTGACTTCACTTGGACACAACACACTGCTTACATAGGTAAAGGTTCTGGAAAACACAATTTCAACCTATTTGTACTAGATAATGGTGATGGTCGTTTTAATGAACAACCGATTATGCCAGAAGACAAATATACTCGTGCAGTTGAATATGTTATTGACCAGCAAAATATGACCGTAAAACAAATATGGCAATACGGCAAAGAGCGCGGCTATGAGTTTTATTCACCAGTCACCTCTATTACTGAATATTATCCAGATAAAGATTCAAACCTTGTAGCATCAATGAGTACAGGTCTTTATGCAGGTAAGACGATTGGTAAGATTCTTGAATTTGAGCATGGAAAAGATAAGCCATCTGTTGAAATTTGGGTTCATGGTATGGCTCCTGGCGCACCAGGATACAGAGCAACAATTGTTACCCCTCCATTTAATCAGTAAGTTCTTTGATCTATAAATACCATCTGCAACCAGTCAGATGGTATTATTTTAAGGAAGAATCAAGATGAAAAAAATAGCACTATCATTTATTTTATTAATAACTCCTTTAATTTCGGATGCGAGCACTTTTGAGCCTAAATTTTATGCTGAGGGGCAAGGAGAACTGATTTCACAATCAGATAAAGATTTTCAAGCAAAAACGCAATTGATCCGTCTAGGCTCATATGGTTTTTATACTGCTAGTAACTTTAAAGTTAAGTATGAGGTCCAAGCTCAATTTTCAGATAATTTCCGCCAACGTGACTTAGATGAGATAGAAGTTACTCATGGTCGTATAATTCTAAGTTCCGATTATGGTTCCTTTGTTCTGGGGCGTTCATACTCTGGAATTTACGACGATATATATCGTCGTGTAGATATTCATCCGTCAAATAATGGAGAACTTGCTAGTAGTAATAACATGTTATGGGAGCAAGCGACATACGCTAAAAATGTCTTTGCCTACGGAACCCCTCGATTAGATTTAGGGAGTGGTACACTACGGCTTATTACATCAATCACTACCCCTAATGAAAATAACGGGGTCGACAATGACGTCACAACAGGGCGTATTGTATACACATCTGAATTGTTAAATTTAAGTGCCGGCATCACAGTCATTGATAAGGAAATGGCTCCCGAAAAAGCTTATGCAACTGAAAATTATAGCAGATATTCGTTCGGTGCTGATACTAAACTTGAAAACTTAACCATAGCAATACTAGCCGAATTAACTGATAACCCGTTTTATGTAAAAAATGGCTTTCAAAGTGCAGCCAATAAAACCTATGTTGGAGCACTAAAATATCAGTTAAATGATATAAAATTCGGTGCTTCATATCAATATAAAACTTATGAAGGTAACTGGGGGGGGGAGTCACAATCATTAATTGTTGGTAGCATAAATTATAAATACAGTGATGCTCTATCCTTCTTCATAGAGGGAGCACTGTATAATGAAAAGCCAATTAATTATAATGATAATTATTCAGGGGACTCGCTCAGTGTTGGGTTTCGTGTAAATTTATAACGCTATCAATATCACATTGTAAAATTTATTTTCAAAAAAAGTGATTGCGTAGAGTTATTTTATGCTATTTTTGGTTGATTAAAATTGCGCTAGTGCCAATGAGAAGTCTAAATATTGTAAGTGATTAATACTCAAGTGGTCTAAGCTAGCGCTTTTAACTTTCTTACACAACATTATGAGTAAAAATAAAAAAGGAACGCATTTATGCATATAGATTATTTATCAATGATACCGATAATAGCGACTGTAGGCTGTCTAACTAGAACAGCTGAAATGCTAGAATTGTCACCATCAACAATCTATAAGCGATTAAGAAAAATTGAAGAATATTATAAAGTTTCATTTTTTGAAAAAATTGATAATCGTTTAATATTAACAACAGAAGGCGAGGCATTACTTCATGGCATAAAAAAGATTGGTGATATCAATAATTCCCTAATAGCTCATGAACCATTCTCTTATAAAAAAATTCATATTGCCATGAATCAAGGTATTGCAGTAAGACTAGTTAGAGAAATCATTTCTGATTATTATAATCAGAATCCACGTTTATCCTTGAAAATATCGACCATTACAACTCCGGAAAATATAGAACGATTTAACGGTGATTTCGCAATCACAACAAGCTTTAGGTGCAATCCAAAATTCGTCTATCATGCTGTAAACGAAACCATTTGTTATTTTGTTGCTAGTTTAGATTATTTAAATGAATATGGCGAACCAAAAACATTGGATGAGTTAACACATCACAATGTTATAATAACACCATTAGAAGCAGTAGATGATGATTTTTTATACTGCGAGACATTTGATAATAAAAAATGTCATTTTAAAATAAATAGCCGTTTAGAAGTGGATTCAAAGATCGTATCTAATGAGTTTGTATTGAAAGGTGATGGTATTGGATTAATTCCGAGCAAAACGTTAGCTACAGATAAATTTAAAAATTTAAAAATCCTTTTTAACGGTACGATACAGAGTAAAAGTTTAGTGCAGATAGCAGTTAAACAACATCAGCGTCTAAGTGATGAAGCATTAAGCTTAATGGATTGCATTGTTGATAATTTCAATAAAAACTATATTTAATTAAAAAAATGATAATTAACGGAAGTAATGATATAAGGTTTACAATTGCAAAGGCAAAAGGTAATGCAGAAATGTACTTCCAGCCATTCTTTCCGAAAAAGGAAAAAATATTTAACCCAATTATAATAATTGCAGGGAAACTAGCAATATTAAGAAATAAAGTCAAAACCAAAATCCTTTCGAAAAGTTCAATATCGTTATATATGCCATTGTTAACCAAATCTATAAGGGCAACTTCTCTGTTAACAAATACCTTCGTAACCCAAGCAGTAGCAATAGCTTCTGATTGAGTTGCAGTAAAGCCAGCATTTTTCAATACAAATAATGGTAGATATGTTAGTCTATCCCACACATAATTCATTCCGCTTAACATGTTTTTAAAAAAATCATATAAAACTATTATTACTGACTTATTGATAATCATCTTACTCGCAGCAAATAAATAATTAATGACTAAATTTTGAAAACCTATTTTCACAGAAAATCTAGACGTAAATGAGTATTTATTATGGTATAGTATGCCTCCGATATTTAAAGCTCTAAAAGCGGAAAAAAATATAAATGGAAGAAAAATACTAGCTAGAAAAATTTCAGATATCGGAATTCCCAAACCAGATAATGATAAACAACTTATTCCGCCTGCTGATGCGAGACTTAAAATGCAAGCTATATACCGTTCATGAATAGCTAGTTCGATCCTCTCGCTCTTAATAAATAGATAAAAATTTGAACACCCAAGGCACAAAGTTAAGCCTAATATTTTAATGTCAAGTTTAAGGTTTCTAAATATAGAAATTCTATCAACGTTCAGGTCTATATAATAATGAAAAATGCTTATTAAAAAACAAAATAAAAATACTAGCGGTGCAATTTTCCCTAAAAAGTTATGAAAGTTATGAAAGTTATGAGAATCTTCGTTGGAATATTCATATTGACAATCATAAATCACACAGATTAAAAAAATAATGGATGTCGCCATTATTTTAAAAAGATTAATACAGTCTGATTTGAATATCATTTTAAAATTTCACACTTTGTGGGAAGTTTATGATTGAGAGTGCAAATGTTTATTGTAGCATTTTTTAACTAACCACAATGTGATCTAAGTCATTAATTTAAATATATGTTACCGCATTGGCTTAATGCGTGTACTTGAAAGATGTCTTTTCAACTAAATAATAACTTTGAATTAAATATTAGTGAAACGTATTCAGACGATTTTTAGTTTGGTGCAGTAATGCTAAATCACTAATATGAATACTGCTACATTGTTGCAGTAGTAAGGTCATAACTAGGATGTGTGGAAGCTACTTCCTTAAAATGCATGCCTTGCCAATTCATTTCCGCATATCAATTCCTACAAGCATAATTGAAAATTTCTATTAACCCATAGTGTGTATACTGACTGTGATAATAGCCTATATTTGATTTCGTTCTTGAGCTAGGACTTATACCTCTTATAAATGATTGAACTGTTTTGGAACTGTAATATAACATGAGCTTTTACAGCATGGTGAATGATGAACATTTCAGATGCCTTGCTGCCACTTTAGTTTTTTGGTATGCCTTGCTCCGACAAAATAGTGTTTGTGGTTGTTCATTAAAGACGCGACACTTATTTATTCTTCTTTGGGCATTTAGTCATATCCTTTTTTTGGGTAAAATTCTGCTGATTGGTCGAAGCTGGAACAATGTTAAGCAGAAGCTGAGTATTATAAAAGTCACCGTTGCAAGCAATTCGGTGTGCCATCGGTTGCGCGGTTAGCCAAAGTCCAGAATTAACGTGTATGGCTTAGTGCTAATCTAGGTGAAAAGGTTCGCCAAGGGCCAATAACGATAATTTGTAGCTTTGAAATTCGAGGTTGACCTATCTACAGTGCAGATAATAAATGGGGTGATGGACTGAGGAAATTATTTATTGCGAGCGCTTTAAACCAACGAAAGGTAAAATACCATTGTAGCACTAACCAATAATATAGTGCGTATTGGATGGCGAGTTTTCACGAATAGCGAAAATCTCGATGTGAATAAAGCATTTACATTAGATATTAAGTATCACCAAAAAACTTTCCGTTAAATATGTAGTGAGCAATATAGGCAAATGCCACATTAATCAAAATAATGATAACTATTATTAGATACAATCGCCAATATTCTTTCATATGTCCTCTGAGATTTGTGCTGCTAACGTCTTAGTTTTCATGCTTCACGTTGTTTATCTTGATTTACATATATACAGTGTTAATCATTTGAATCAATAGAAACTTATCTATTTTAGCTACTTTTCATTTACAGTCATACATCCGTCAAAATGTGGATACACCTTTTTAAAACCAATTATAAACATTTTAAAAACTCTCAATCCATTAATTATATAGTTGTATCTGGAATAACGCACACAGATGATGGAGTAAGAACGTTCTAAATCCATTCATAAAAATGCAATGGTGTAAATGCAAATGTAGTAGATCTAAATATAATGATTAATTTAGGTAGTAAAAAAGTAATTGAGAAAACTAAGTTAAATGGTCTTGGAGGGTCTTCTAATTCAAACACTTATATGGGAACCAGATATAAAGTCGAGGCTTTATGCGGTAGTAGTGGCTTAGACATTGCTTTTAATAGTGAGTGATAGTTTCAGTAATGCTCTCTTCTCATCTGAAGCAAACATTGGCAATCTGTTATTCTTACCAAATTAGTTTTATAAATCATCGCTCAGAAGGGATTAATAACCTAGTAGATAAGAGCGCGATAAATTATGGGTACAACGTTGGTATCATTTTAGTTGTATTTTCTCCCGTTTTTGTAGTTTATCTTGCAAAATCGGCCAAGAACAGGCGATTGAAGATATGGGATTGTTTAAAGATAATGGAGTTCATTTAGAAACTGATTATGGGCAGTTTGAGTGCCTTGTAGCACTAACGGAAATGTTCGTAGAGCTTGATAGAGTGACCTTTGATAGCCATAGAGGCCAGTAGCGCAATAAGCTCACGCCCTTCACGCATTTCTGCCCAATCCACTAATATGGTCGATATTGCACTATCAGAGACCATGAAATTGCACCTCCTACAAGTACAGCGGGTCGGCATTGGGTACAGATTTATTGAACTTCAGATAATACAGAATATAACTTGTAACATATCAATGGATACTTTGTTTTTTTGCAAAACATAAATTGTGTCCGTGAATCACTCTACACCAGACTGATTCACGCCGGCCATAAAACAGACCCATTCGCCCCGTACCTTCCAATGGTTTTTTTGCCTTAAAATGAATCAAATCGCTAGAGAACTGATTCATCGGTTTTTAGCTCATTCAACTTAGCCGCTTTGGCAATGGTGGAACGACTGCATTTAAGCAGACTCTGCACTTGTGACCAGCTTTTCCCTTCATCGAGTAGTAAACGAATATTTTGCCTTAATCCATGGTCTGGTTGACGCCCTAGGTATTTACCTAAGGTTTTGGCTTTTTCGATGCCTTGCGCTTGTCGCTTTCTTCTTGTCTCGTAATCATCTCTGGCCATTGCCGCGGCTAAATCAATCATGAACTCAGTCAGTACCTTTGCGATCATGGTATGTTCTTCTGTGCCACTTAAGATCCCATGTGTCATTGGCTGGTCAACGACAACAATATGAATATTGGCTTTTACCAACTTACTTTTTAGCACCTTCCATTGCTCGAAGGGGAGGCGAGATAATCTATCGACTTTTTCAATGAGTAAAACATCACCAGGATGTGAGTCCATGATCAAGCGACCAAGTTCAGGCCGTTCAATTTTCGCCCCTGATTGCGTCTCAGTATAAAAACTGGCTATGCGAACATTTTTACTTTCTGAAAACTGAACCAACTCATTTCTAGCTCGATTGGCATCTTGTTCATCTGTTGATGCGCGCAGGTAGGCCCGAATAAACATTTTGCCTCATTTGGTGTTTTTAGGATGTGGTTTACGATGCTAGTGCGAGTAGGGTTTAAAATCAATATATAGCGAACCAATTAGCAATGAGATGTGGTTAGTTTGCTTGGGGTATACCCTAAATAAATCGATCTTATTATCATATTGGACCAATGCAGACTTAGTTAAGGGTGGCGTATTAACTGCAAGTGACTGCTACTTATATCACTTCAAAAGCCCCCCTTCCAGAACATCTCCCAAGCAGTAAGGGACAATATAACTCGTCTGAAATACACCATTTTTAAATGAATTAGTGCTATTTTTTGCCTCAGAAGCTGCCCATACGGCTTTTGATGACTCTCATTCAAGCCGAATTAGCCAGAGCAGGTTGTAGGCAAACTGAAAGTGCATTATGTTGTTGATTTTAAATGGGTGGCTCATTTATCTTTTAAAGTACGTATGCCATTGATTAATATTCGTTTTCTAGTAAAGTGGTTGTACTTAGAAATGGTCCTTTCAGCTATTTGAGATACTTAAATGTTTGTTAAGATTGAGAAAATATTGAAGTCACTTCAGTATTATGTAAATAAAAACATTGATGAAACTCTTTACCAAAACAAGGCGTTTTTATCTAGCAAGTGGAATTTTTTAGAACACAACATATTACGCTGGTCTCAAAGACATAGTTATTACATTTTTCTCACCTGCGCCTTAGCTATTTTACTTGTTACAAATTTATTGCTCTGGAAAGAAGAATTAACTCCATTTGCTATTGAGTATTTCCCTCACTGGAAAAAATTAATTGACTGGCAAGGAGGTTTTCTTGCAGGACAGCTAACCATTGTCGGCGTTGTGTATCCCCTTGTTATTGGTTTGATTGGTGTGATTTTTCAGAATAAGTCAGGCAAGAAAACACTGTTCCCTATTTATCAGATGTACTCTGGCTTTATGTTTGCTGGTCTGAGTGGTTTATTTTTGTCTATTTTTATAGTTGCAGGTTATTTCCTCAGTGCAAGTATGGAACAGTCAACTTATTTAGCTATTTGTATAACTACAGCTCTATGGTTGATCCTTAATATTCTATTAACTAGTTGGTTTTTTACTACCACATTTTTAATGCTAGATGAAACGAAACGTGACGGGTTAGTTGTTCGATTCACTATTCATCAACTGTGTGAGACCGATATTAGGAAAAGAATTCATGAGCTATTATTACGAAACTCTGTGCAGAATAATATTCTGGCTAGCCCAGATGAAAACGTGCTAAAAGTTAACACTTATAAGTTCTCTAATGATAAGTACAACGAAATTATAGTTCCGTCTGCTTCTCCAATTCACGTTACTAATGTCTACTTCGCAATCATCAATGCGGTAATTCGTTACCAAGTTAAGAAGTTAAAAGTAGTAAGTTGGTTCAATTGCCGGAGTTTCGGCAAGTGGCTAGTTTCGAAAAAAGGTTTTAGCAGGCTCCGTTTAGATTCTAATGCTAAGCCAGAATTAGTACTACAACCTATTTGGACTAGAGAAAATGAAAAAGGTCTCGTAGTTGTTAGATATACTGATTTTGAACTAGGTTGGTTATCTAAAACACTGATTAAAAATAGTTTTACAACTAAGAAAAACGAAGGTGGACATGATAAGAGCTTGACATCCATGATGCTAGGCTTGGTTGGCTCAGCTAAAGACTCGATTCGAGAAAAGAACACTGTAGAATTCAAATATGCTTTAGAAAATATCG
This sequence comes from Shewanella sp. NKUCC01_JLK, assembly GCF_019345615.1. NCBI lineage: Bacteria > Pseudomonadati > Pseudomonadota > Gammaproteobacteria > Alteromonadales > Shewanellaceae > Shewanella > Shewanella sp. NKUCC01_JLK. The sequence continues at coordinate 99,852 of NZ_JAHKRD010000023.1, forward strand.
TGAAATGGCACATTGAGATAGCTTCAGCTTTAAGCTTCCTAAATGATAATGGAGAAGACGACAACTGGTTATTGTTGCCAACGGCCAGCTTTTTCAGTAGAAGCTATCTTGATGAGATTTTGACAGAATATTATCAAATTGCTAAAGCTGCTGTTGAATTAATCTCTGACAACATTGAATACTTTGACGAAATCATTTATTTGCATAAGCGAATATTTTCAGGTCGAGAAAAGTTAGTTAAGCATGAGGGTTTTTCATTGATCCAAGGTAGTTACTTTACTTGGTCATTATTGATGGAATGGCGTTCATATAACTCTTCTTCACCAGATATGCGTGTAGCTAACAAATATGAAGACGTACTTTATGATTTTGTCGGTTCATGGGAGTCTTGGCTGGATTACATTGAACCAAGAAGTAAGCGGCTTGAAAATTTTACTGATTCAGTACCATTGTACCTTGCACACTTAGAATTTACAGCTCATACCGCAGTATCAGCATTGAGGTATAACAATGTTGAAGCTGCTGGTTGGGGAGTAGACATGTTAAATAACTGGTTCGACAAGCTTTCTGCAGAAGATTATGGTAATGGATTTGAAGAATATGCATGGCATTCAGAATTGGTGACCCATGACATGTTGCTTAAAAGCTTCGATGAGCCTTCATGGATTACTGCTTTGAATGGTAATGAATTTAAGCTTAAACCTGCTTTTAATATTGCACTAATGAATGCTGCGTTTGACCTGAGAATTATTACAGCTTGCTACATTCTGCTTAAGCCTAACTTAAACGATGACGATAGAATAAGACAATATATTAGAGCGCTAATTTCTAGTGATTCAATCCATTCAACAGGCTCAATTGGTGGTAGAACGAAGTCTGTATCTAATGCTAGCGACATCCTTGGAGCATATATTAGGCATAGAGATTACCCTAATTATGGTGGCAGTAGCTACGGCTCATGGCTTTCAAAAGTTCTTGAGTCCTTTGGGCGAGTTAATGAAAAGCGAAGAGTATCAGGACGTATCTATTCAGGCTGGGGACGCAACGATCCTCTTAGTATGAATAGTGCTTATGTTGAAATTGCCGTTTCATTTTCAAATAACCAATGGCAACTTGAACATAAATGGTTCGATATCATTTTTTCGGATGCGTTTCGCCATCAAGATCAAAAATCCCTTGTTCGTGACTTACAAGAATGGCTTAAATTGTCTGACGAAATCAAAGAGCCATTCCTTATCTCTAGAGAAGAGTTTGATAGCAACCTTGATAACTTTAAAGTTTCAGTTCAGCAGATTATTGAGCAAATAGACAAACAACAGAATGACATAGTTAAAGATGCTGAAATTGATGAAGATATTCTAACAAAGTTTGGGTTAATTTGTTCCGAGGCTTTTACAGGAGAAGGCCATAACTTGGAATTCCCTATGAACCTATTTAAATCTATTAGTTTTAATGGTACACCCGTGGAGGATAATTTATGCAAATTAAACATACAGGGGTATTTAAAAGAGAAAATTGCTAAAAGCATTGATACCAATAGAGCTATTAACGAGGAAGATTGGCTAAAAGAATCAACAGGGAAAAACCTTAAGCTCAATATATTAAGGAAGCTACTGCGGTACAAAACTTCTGATTCAAAACTCTATGCCAATGTAGAAGATAATATCATTGATATTTCAGAGTTAAGCAAAAATATTTTAAATCCTGTTTTGTTCTCAGGAAACTCGGAGTTAAAACAATTACTTCGACAAGCAAAGTATAAACAAGATTTAGCAGATAAATTTGACATTTCGTTTGTCGATGGTTGTGGACGAAATTATATCTGTCATATTGGCAATATTATTGTATATAGCATTAATTTTTCGGATGTTAACTTCAGCTTACTGACAACTAAGGGTTTATTCGAATCTATCGAAATTGGTAAGCTTATGAAAAGACAGTTTGTTAAAGTTAATTATGAACCATCTGAAATCGAAAACATTGGTGAACTATCAATAAATTATTGGATGCAAGTTGCTTTAGCAGAAGAGCAGCCTTGTATTAAAACAGAAGTAAAAAGCATGGAAGAAGAATGTTAATGTTGCAAAATCACAGTAGAGTAAGAGGCTGCCTTGCATTTTTCTTGTGGTGTTTTGACCTACTTTTATTAATCTCAACTTGGTGAACAAGAGCAAAGACTCTAGCGTATTTCTGTCCAGAAGTGAGGTACAACGAGTATGATACTTTAATACTCCGTTGTTGCTCGATTCTAAATGGGTAGAAGCAAGTAGTATGAATCTTTATTTTTGATAACGTTTAATCTCAAACGGTACCATCAGGGTTACTTGGCTGTTTAGTATGAAACTTTATTCCTCTCCCACAACCGCTGTGGGAGAGTAATAAAGTCTCATACTAAGTAATAAAGATTCATATCAGGTATTAAAGTATCATACTGAAATAGCAGCGATCACATAGGTACGCTGCCATTTTTAAATCAAAAACGTCCCATTTTCACTCTGAGTTTAATTCGGGTTGATGTGAAATTGCTTTACTTAAAGTTATCTGAATTAAGTATGTCTTGTAATTTTTCCCGTTGACTCGCTGAGCAACCCAATACCAGAAAAGTCTCGCAGATTTAGATAACATGTCAATTTATGGGCATGCATTATCATTTTCTTGTGGTGGGTATAGGTTCATGAAAATGGAGAAGGTTATGGAAATGTATTCAGTCAAGGTTGTGGTTAACTTTTTATAATTAAATTTGAAACAAGGCGGGGTTTTATATTTTCATGCTCATTACATTGTGAAATAATAACAACGTTGTCACTGACTGTGTTGACATATTCACAATCTGATGCATGGATGAGAGATGTTATTGATGAAGTTTATAAAATATTTCTGGCTTATTTTAATTTGTTGGTTTCCAACTTACGTGTTGGCAATCAGCTTATCTCTATCAACAAATAGTACTTCGACTGGAAGTGTTAACATTTCATTCGCAGACTCTAATGTAGGATCCTGTGGTTACGTAGCATATGAGTATAAACTCTCAAATGTCACTACCTGGACGCAAGGGGGGGTAATACGGAATAATCAGAATGTTAGTTTTTCTGAAAATGGCCAATACAACGTCCGACTAAGAAATAGATTGTGTATAACCTATCCTGTCAATGTGCAACAAGACTCATATTCTAATGTACAGAACTTATCAGTTTTAATCCCTCCTCCTGGAGTTGCCCCAAGCGTACCAACAAATGTCAAAGCCATACAACAAACTAGTGGAATAAATATAACTTGGACTAGACCTAATAGCCCCGATGGCTTAACGGGTTATTATATATCACAGTTTCAAACTCCGAATTGGGTAACAGTTGCTACTATAGACTCTACTAAAACTAGCTATCTACTGAACACGAGTAGTTTGGTTACACTAAGAATTAAAGCTCATAATAGTTATGGCTCTAGTGAATGGGTCGAAACTTGGCCCATTGGTTACCCGCCAGCTCCCTCATCAATATATGTGCCATCTAATGATATAGATGGCACATATAATATTTCTTGGAGTGCAGTGTCTGGTGCAATTCGATATGCAATATATGAAAAAAAGAATAATGAAGATTGGGTACTTCTTTCTAATGATCTGACTTCAACCCAATATACTAGAAATGGATTATCAGATGGCACTTATTATTACAAAGTAAAAGCGCTAAATGAGGCAGGATGGGGAAGTGAAAAAACTTCAACGACAGTCAGTGTGTTATTGCCACCTCCGGTGCCCGCGAGCATCAATGTCCCCAGTGCGACGGTGACGAACGGCAGTATTGCGATAAGCTGGGCCGCGGCGTCGACGGCCACAAGTTACACGTTGCAAGAAAGCGTGAGTGATGGGGCGTGGACAACGATCACATCAGCGACCACCCCGAGTTACACGGTTACTGGGCGTCAAAATGGCAGCTACAAATACCAAGTGCAGGCCTGCAATGCATCTGGTTGCA